>DNGN01000149.1 GCA_003486225.1 Chloroflexota bacterium | reverse complement strand
GCTTCTGGCTCAGCATGGTCATCCTGACGAGCGGGGAATTGCTGCTGGTGCCTACCGCGACCACCGTGGCAGCTAACCTGGCGCCGCTCAATATGCGCGGGCGTTACATGAGCTTATATTCGCTGGCCTGGCAGCTCGCGGCAGGGATTGGCCCATTATTCGGTGGCATCCTGAACGATACAATCTCACCGCAAGCCATCTGGTATGGGGGAGGGGTGATCGGATTGATCGCTACCCTGAACTTCGTCCGTATGCTCCGCCGTCAGCCAGAAACACTCTCCCTGACCAGCGCTAACTGATCCACTACCCTGGTGGGCCAGCCTTATCATCGAACCTGGCGAAAAATATTGAGGCGGAAATGGCCTCAGGTTTTTGGCTAGGTGCTGAGCTGGCTGTGTGCCAGATTGCGGCCTTTTTCGGTGAGCGATAAGACCTGGTTGTGTTCCAGGAGCAGCTTTTGCTCGAGGGCTGCCTGCACGATTTGTTGGGCAAATTTTGGCTCCCAGCGCAGATGTTCCTGCAGGTGACTGACATTGCTCTCCACAGCTGCAGAAGGGGTTCCTTCGTGCTGAAGCAGGTGGATCACCAGCATGATCTGGGCGAACTCTGATTTCTGCTGCTTACGGCGGATGGCCAGGGCAACCATTCCCCGCTCAGGAGAGAACAGAAAGGTGACCAGGAGAAAGAATCCGATCGTGGTGGACATGGCCCCGGCAATATTGGCATCCAGGAGGCGTGCCAGCCAGTAACCACTGACTGCTCCGGCCATGCCGATCAGGACGCTGTAGAGCAGCATGCGCTCGAGGCGGTCTGTGAGCAAATAGGCCGTTGCCGGCGGACCGATCATCATGGCAACTACCAGAACCGAGCCGACGAAGTCAAATGCGCCTACGGCAGTCACCGATACCAGGGTCATCAGCAGATAGTGGATGACCACCGGGGAAAAACCTAAAGCCAATGCCAGGCCGCGGTCGAAGGTGGCTAGTTTTAATTCTTTATAAAAAACCAGGATGAATGAAAAGTTGAGGATCAGGATGATCCCCATGACTATCAAGCCTCGCGGCAGATCGAACCCCAGGAACATCAGCCGGTCGAAGGGGGCGAAAGCCAGCTCTCCCAGGAGAACCGCATCACTATCCAGGTGGACTCCCCCGGCATAGCGCGAGATGAGGATCACCGCCACGCTGAATAAGGCTGGAAAGACCAAGCCGATGGCTGCGTCTTCCTTGACCAGCCGGGTGCGGTTGAGCAGTTCTACCAGGCTGACGGTCAGCACACCCACCAGGGCTGCACCCACGATCAGCAAGGGAGAGTCAAGCGAGCCGGTGATGAAAAACATCAGGACGATCCCCAGCAAGACGGTATGAGAGATGGCATCACTCATCATTGCCATCCGGCGAAGGATCAGGAACGTGCCGGGTAAAGCGCAGGCCGCTGCGACAAGCGCAGCAATGAGCTGGATTTCAATCTGGGCACTCGTCATCACACTTCTCCAGCGGGTTGAATATTGAGCAGCTTCTGGGCAGCACTGATCCCGGCAGGNNAAGGTGCGGGTGGTGCCGAATTCTCCCTTGAATAGCACTCTCAGGGCGTTAATTTCGTGCGGGTGGCTGAGGTCCTGGTGTTGGAGGGCCATCAGGTAGAGATTGATCAGCACGCTCTCCTGGCCTACTCGGCGCCGGTTCTTTTGATGCCTGATCCAGTTCCAGAGCAGACCACGCTGAGGGGCCAGCAAAAGGGAGATCAGGACGATCAGGCTGACGACCAACACAATCACCGGGCCGGTCGAAAGCCCACTTTCCAGGCTGCTGATCATGGCCCCGCTGACGCCGGAAATGGCACCGAAAATGGATGCCAGGATCACCATGATGCCAAGTTTATTGGTCCACTGGCGGGCGGCGGCACCCGGTGCGACCACCATGGCACTCATCAGCACCACCCCAACGGTCTGCAGGCCGATCACGATGGCAAAGACCAGCAGACCAATCAGGGCTACTTCCAATGCAACGATGGGCAGCCCGATGGTCTGGCCAAACTCCTGGTCAAAGCTGAGCAATTTGAACTCCTTCCAGAACAGGATCAGGACCAGGAGGGCGAACCCTCCCAGAGCGCTCATGCGGAGGATGTCTCCGGTGAGCAAGGTGGCGGCCTGGCCGAACAAAAAGGTATTCAGTCCGGCCTGGCGGGCATCCGGGTTGCGCTGGAGAAAGGTCAGCAGCATCAGGCCCAGGCCGAAATAAAAGGAGAGCATTAAACCAAGCGCGGTATCTTCCTTGATCCTGGTGTAACGGGTGATCGCCAGGATCGAGAGCACGGCCAGAATGCCGGCTAAAGCGGCCCCGGCCATCAGCACCAGAGGGGCTTTGGATCCAGTAATCATGAACGCCAGCACCACACCCGGAAGGGCGGCATGCGAAAGGGCATCCCCCAGCAGGCTTTGCCGGCGGAGGACAGCAAATGAGCCCAGGGCACCACTGACAATGCCCAATACGGCTGTGCCAATCGCCACCGTGCGGATGGTGTAATCAAAGAACAGCTGGTTAAAAAAGGTGGAAATATCCATCGCTCACTCGCTTAAGCCCCAGCAAAGGAGTTGCTTTTATCCGGGGAGAAAAAGCTGACCCTGCCACCATAGGCCAGGCGCAGGTTGTCTTCATTGAAGACTTCCTTTACCGGTCCGCTGGCAATCCTGCGGACATTCAACAGGGTGACCCAGTCAAAATATTCTTCCACAGTTTGCAAGTCGTGATGGACAACCACCACGGTTTTGCCGGCTGAGCGTAAAGCCTTGAGAATAGAAACGATGGCCCGTTCGGTGGTGGCGTCGACTCCCTGAAAAGGTTCATCCATGAAATAGATCTGGGCATCCTGCACNNGTCGATTTCCCCGCGCCGTTGGGCCCGATGATCGCGACCAGCTTTCCCGCCGGGGCCGCAAAGTCGATATCCCAGAGCACGGGCTTGTCCTGGTAGGCAACGGTCAGGTCAGCGACCCGGATGGCGTGAGCTGTTGGTTGGTTCATGGTTTACTCCTATTGGCCGATGAGAGCTGAGGCAATCGTGTCAATGTTATGGCTGACCATGCCGATATACGTGCCCTCAAAAGTTCCCACATTGCCCATGGCATCGGAAAACAATTCTCCACCGATCTCTACCTGGAAGCCTCTGGAAGCCACGGCTGCCTGGAGGGCTTCGATGTTGCGGACCGGGACAGATGATTCGATAAATATCGCCGGGATCTGATGTTCGACGATGAACTCTGCCAGGGTTTGCACGTCGCCGGTACCGGCTTCGGCGGCAGTGCTGATCCCTTGCAGCCCGAGAACCTCAAAGCCGTATGCCTGGCCAAAATAATTGAAGGCGTCGTGGGCGGTGATCAGGACGCGTTTCTCTTCCGGAATTTTTGAAGCCTGATCCAGCACGTAGGCATGCAGGTTTTCCAATTCCAGGAGATAAGCGGCGGCATTTTCCTGATAGGTGGTGCTGTTTTCGGGGTCATATTCGGTTAAGGTATCCCGAACTACTTCCACGACCTGCATCCAGATCGAGACATCAAACCAGATATGGGGATCATGTTCGTCCTGGTAGATGGGAGAATCGAGCAGTTTGTCGGTGGGGATGTTTTCGCCTACCGGGACAACATGCTTGTTTTTAGCCAGCTGTTCTAGAATATCGTTCATTTGGGCTTCAAGGAACAGGCCGTTATAAAAAATGATTTCAGCTTCCTGAAGCAGGCCGACATTCGATTCCGTGGCGACATACAGGTGTGGATCGATCCCGGGTCCCATCAAACCGGTGACGTTGACCAGGTCTCCACCCACGATGCTGACCGTATCGGTGAGCTGACCGATGGTGGTGACGACTTTGATCCTGCCATCATCTTCTGTGGAAGAGGGCTGTCCGGCACATCCGATTAATGAAACCAGTACGAGGGCGATGAGGAGATAGATTGTAAATTTTGATCTCATTGGGTGCTCCATTTTTGTTGTAATACGATTTATATTTAGGATAAACTAAATATATTGTACCTTAGAATTGGTACCTGTCAAGAAAATGAGATAAAATAGATATTATTTATAATTATATTATTGATTTTACCCAATCCGCAGCCAAGTTTAATAAAGCCAGCCTCATTTTTTTATGAAAATCCGGGTGGAAATGGTTATAATAAACATACAATGAATGAGATTGTCATTCGCATAACCTGGTCTTGATACAGATCAGGAATCGTTCTGAGGGTATAAAACAACAACACAAAGCGTATTTACCACCATCATGTGCTGAAATAAGTCAAACCTCGAACATTAAATTTATAAAAACCTTGGCGTGGGCCAATAATGTCTTGTAAGACTGAGTAAATCAAAGTCGACAATAGAATGTACTCAGGAGTATTGAATGGCCGAACTGGAAAATAATCTCAAGGAAGCTGATAAGGCGCAGGATGTCTCTCCCGCGGCTCCAAATTTATCTCCAGCCAAAGGCAAAGACCTTCTAATTTATTTGTTTGGTGGGGTAGGTCTATATTTTTTGGCCAGTATGGCCCTGGGGGCCTCCATTGAAGAGATTAACTTAACCACAACCTTGATGATCTCGCTTCTAAATTTTGTTTGCCTGGCAGGCAGTGTGGTCATCTTTGGCATCCTGCGTAATAAGATTTCCTGGCAGAGCATGGGTATATTCCCACAGCAAAAAATCCTTCGCTACGCCATGATTGGTGGGGGATTGGCGTTTGCCATCATACCCATCAGGCTTTTGGTTGGCGCGTTAGGTCTGTGGGTTGAGAATCTTATCTTCGGGGATCTCCGCAGTTTGAATTTCAGGGAAGATATCCTTTCCGTTGGAACCGACTCCTGGTATGGGGTTATTTTGATGGTGATTGGCGTGGGCATATTGGCACCGGTTGCCGAAGAGTTGTTCTTCCGCGGACTAATCTATGATTGGTTCCGTCAAAAAACAGGTGTGGTATGGGGAATCATGCTCAGTTCGCTCCTTTTTGCCCTGGCGCATTATGATTCCCTGGCAGTGGTTGGATCAAGTTTCGTGATGGGGCTGGCAATGGCTTTCGCGGTTGAAAAGACCCGCTCGTTATGGATCGCGATCTTTATGCATGTGGCAACCAACTCGGGCGCAGTCATCCTGATGGCGTTGGTGATGAAATTTCAGGACCTTTTGCCCCCTACATTACAGTATTGATAGGAGATGGGCAACATTACTCTAGTCCTGTTGCATCCTGGAAATTTTTTGTTATGCTTAATAATGAATTGGAATGCCTGCAGGGCGTATGACTCTCAAAACCAAGATTTGCTCACTCTATGGTGAAATAGGTGATTTATGTTTAAGAAACAATTAAAGGGAAAAACACAGCATCAACACGGACAGGGGATTGTTGAATTCGCCCTGGTTTTGCCTGTGGTCCTGATGGTGGTTTTTGGTGTCATCGAAGTCGGGTTTCTACTGTTTTCTTACTCCTCGGTAAACTCGGCTGCCCGCGAGGGAGCTCGATATGGCATTGCGATTGGAAATGTTACTGGAGGCCAGCGGTATTATGATTGTTCTGGGATTGTCAACGCGGCTCTGAGGATCGGCAAATTCGCAGGAATGTCATCAGAGGATATCTCGATTTATTATGACAATGGGCCGGATGAAGGAGATGGTTCTTATGTTCAGAAATATGCCAGCTGTTCCGATCTGGCATCTAATAATGGCAAAGACTCCATCCGTTTTGGGGACCGGATTGTGGTTACCGCCAGCCATGATTACCACCCCCTGGTAAGTTACATGGGTTTGAACATTAACCCGTTTACCATGACCTCAGTCTCCAGCCGGACGATAGTTAAAAATGCCGAGGTGATCCCGGGTGGCGGNNACGGTCACATACTACGTACCATAAGTCAGGATTTAACCATGCAGAAATTTCCTAGAAATAAGCGAGCAAAAAGTGAGCAAGGCCAAAGTTTGGTCGAATTGGCGATATCCTTAATGCTGATCCTGCTGGTGCTGGCGGGAGCCGTTGATTTTGGTCGGGCATTTTTTGCCATTATTGCGCTCAGAGATGCTGCTCAGGAGGGCGTATTATACGCCTCAATCAATCCGAC
>DNGN01000108.1 GCA_003486225.1 Chloroflexota bacterium | reverse complement strand
AACCACCGAAGAGCCCAGGCTCTTCGCCTAGTGTATTCTGCCGGAATCTGGCTGTCCTTTTTTGTTGTCTATTGGCGTTTTTTTTTGAATTAGTCTCGAACAAGGTTGTGATGCAATGGTGATATCTTTAAAACAAGCTGATCCGAAAACCATCCCCCATTCCGGTTATTTGACCTCCGGACTGGCGGCAGTTGTCGGCAACACGCCATTACTGCCCCTGCACCGGCTGTCTGGGCATCTCTGGCCGGGGGTGCAGGTCTATGCCAAGGCCGAATGGTTCAATCCCGGCGGGTCGGTAAAAGACCGGCCTGCATTGTGCATATTGAGAAAAGCCCTGGAAGAAGGCTTGCTTACCCCGGAAAAGCGTTTGCTGGATTCAACCTCCGGCAATATGGGCATTGCTTATGCCACGCTGGCCGCCTCGATGGGCATTGCCGTCACGCTGACCCTGCCGTCGAATGCCTCACCTGAGCGTATCAAGATCCTGAGAGCCCTGGGAGCAGAACTGGTTCTGACGGACCCGCTGGAAGGGTCGGATGGTGCCATGCTGGTGGCCAAAAAGATGGCCCAAGAAAACCCGGCACGCTATTTTTATGCCAACCAATATGATAATCCGGCCAACTGGCAAGCTCACTACGAGACAACCGGCCCGGAGATCTGGGGCCAGACTGGTGGGGAAATTACCCACCTGGTTGCAGGTATGGGCACCAGCGGTACGATCACCGGCACTACTCACTACCTCAGGGAAATGAACCCTGCCATTCGCTCGGTCGCTTTCTACCCGGATTCACCGTTCCATGGCCTCGAAGGATTAAAACATATGCCCTCGGCCCACCAGCCGGGTATTTATGATCCGGAACTGCCGGATGAGATCCGTCAGGTATCCACCGAAGAGGCTTACGCTATGGTGCGCCGCCTGGGGCGTGAAGAGGGGCTGTTCGTGGGGATCTCGGCCGGGGCAGCCGCGAGTGCCGCGCTGCAGCTGGCAGAAGAGCTTGCTGCACGTGGTGAAGGTGGTGTTGTGGTCACGGTCTTTCCCGACGCAGGTTACAAGTACCTGACCGCGCATTTCTGGGAGCAGAGTGGCTGATATGAAATATGAACTGAACCTTTCGACCAGTATTTTGTCCCAGATCTGGGCAGATGGAGAGCGCGCCTACCCCGAAGAGGGTGCTGGCCTGATGTTGGGCAGACATGAAAATGGCAGGCGGGAAGTGCTGGCGATTTTGCCTCTCACAAACTCGCGGGAAGACTCCGCCCGGCACAACCGCTACCTGATCTCTGCTGAGGATATGCTGGCTGGTGAAATGGAAGCCATGCGCCTGGGATTCGACATCGTCGGCATCTTTCATTCACATCCCGATCACCCCAACCGCCCGTCCGAATTCGATCGCGAATGGGCGCTGCCCTGGTTTTCGTATGTCATCACCAGCGTTTTGCAGGGCAAAGCGGCTGGCAGCCGGTCCTGGCGCTTGGATGATGACCGTCAAAGTTTTTCTGAAGAAGCGATCATTGTTCTGGAAACGGAACCTAATAACACTTTATTGGAGGATTGAAATTAATGTCTGTATTAAGAATTCCGACCCCTTTGCGCCCTTTTACAGAAGGTGCCAGTGAGATTGAAATCGATGCCGCAAATGTTGGCCTGGCACTTGAAGAATTAACCGGGCGTTATCCATCGCTGCACAAGCATCTCTTCACCGAAGAAGGGGAATTGCGCAGTTATGTCAACTTATTCATCAATAATGAAGATATTCGCCATCTGCAGGGCATTGAGACACCCGTGCAGGCGGGGGATAAGCTGATGATTATTCCGAGTATCGCCGGGGGGACTGAGGGTACAAACTAAGATGAGCCGATTACAAAAAGTGGATCATAGCGCATTGCGTACCAACCAGGCTGTGATCATCGCGCTGAGTGTGCTGGCCTATATCTTCGAACTGCCGCTTATGGCTGGCTTTGTTGGCCTTGTCATGGCGGTAGGCACTTTGCTGAAACAGCCTGGTTTTGGTGTTGTTTACCGCATGGTGCTCAAGCCGCTGGGTGTGCTCCGGCCTGCGCTGGTGGAAGACAACCCAGAACCGCACCGCTTTGCCCAGGGCTTCGGCGCGGCTGTGACCCTTTCAGGGGCATTGGCCCTGTTAACCGGCTTCGATCTCCTGGGTTGGAGCCTGGTTTGGCTGGTGATCGCCCTGGCTGGACTGAATCTTTTTGCGGGTTTCTGCGTGGGCTGTGCCATGTATTACTGGCTCAACCGGATGCATGTGCCGGGGTTTTCCAGATCTGCCCCTCCTGGAATTAAGCCGGGGATGCGGCCGAACGTGGAGGAGAAATGAGTCCTCTGCTGATACGTGCCCTTGTCGCGCTGGGTTTGTTGGCTGGAGGCGCTGCTCTGTACTGGTTGTTCAACCGGATGATCCTCTTCCGGGCGAACCAGAAAACCCTGGGTCTGGCAGCTTTTAAGCCTGGAAAACCGGCTGTGCTGTATTTTACGATGCCTGGCTGTGTTCCCTGCAGAACCACCCAGCGCCCGGCGCTGGAAAAACTGGCTGGCCTGGTTGGGGACCAGGTCCAGGTCATCGAAGTGGATGTGGTCGAACAGCCTGCTCTGGCTGAGAGTTGGGGCGTGCTCAGCGTGCCGACGACTTTCATCATTGATCCCCAGGGCAGGCCGCGCAGTATTAACCATGGCGTAGCCCTGGCCGAAAAATTGATCGATCAGCTGGAACAGGTGCTTGAGCATCCTCTTCTCAGCGCGGATCTCCGGGAAAAGATCGGAATCCGGCTCTCCGCGGCCAAGATGGATTGAATAATTTCGACGAACTCTATACAATAGTAGAAACGAGAAAACAATGGCGATAATTATGAAAGAAAAACCAGTCGAACTTTCGCATGAAGAGATCAAACGCTATTCCCGCCACCTGCTGATTCCGGAGGTGGGACTGGATGGACAGAAGAAACTCAAGCAGTCCTCTATCCTGATTGTGGGAACGGGTGGTTTGGGTTCGCCAGTCGCCATGTACCTGGCTGCGGCCGGGGTTGGCCGGCTGGGTCTGGTGGATTATGACGTGGTGGACTATTCCAATTTACAGCGCCAGGTGATCCATGGCTCGTCCACTCTCGGGAAATTAAAAGTTGACTCTGCCCGGCAGCGTCTGCTGGATATCAACCCAGACATCCAGATCACCACCTATAACGAGATCTTTACCTCCGCTAATGCGATGGAGATAGCCAAAGAATACGACTTGATCATTGACGGGACGGATAATTTTCCCACCCGCTATCTGACCAACGATGTGTGTGTCATGCTGGGGATCCCCAATGTGTATGGCTCGATCTACCGGTTTGATGGACAGGTGAGTGTCTTCGATGCTGGAGACGGCCCGTGCTACCGCTGCATTTTCCCTGAACCGCCGCCTCCCGGCCTGGTGCCTTCCTGTGCAGAAGGCGGCGTGCTGGGCGTGCTGCCGGGAACGGTTGGTACACTGCAGGCCACGGAAGCCATCAAGCTGCTGCTGGGGATCGGAACTTCGCTGAAGGGCAAAATGCTGCTGTACAATGCCCTGGACATGAGCTTCGATTTTATCAACCTGCGCAAGAACCCCAACTGNNATGCCGATGCACGATCATGATGAAGGTTCTGCAGGCGCAGCCTGGGATATCACGGTGCAGCAGCTTTCCGAGCAGCTCCGCCACCCGAACCCGCCCCGGTTGATCGACGTGCGTGAGCCGCACGAACTGATGATCTCCGCTCTGCCAGGGGCAGAACTGATCCCGCTGGGACAGCTGGCCGGGAAACTCTCCGAGCTGGATAGTGCGCGGGAAATGGTGTTGTTCTGCAAGAGTGGGTCCCGATCGGCGAGGGCTTTGGAACTGCTTGTGGGAGCCGGATTCCGCAAGGTGCGGAATCTCAAGGGCGGCATCAACGCCTGGGCAAAAGAGATCGATCCCAGCATTCCAATCTATTAAACCCTAGAAAAGTAATTAATCCACAGCCCTGCATTTTGCAGGGCTGTTTTCTTTTATCAGCAGTAAACCGAATCCTCCTTAACTCGTTCTTAAGGACGTTTGAAAATTGACCGGGATATTTTATGGTTAACATGGCGAGCGATCCATCCAGTTTGGGATAACCCATCGCGAGGTTCTCAGCGACAAAAAGAAAGTCAAGCACAAAGGAGAAATCTAATGCAGTATTTCAAAAAATCTCAGCGCTGCCTGGTGTTATCCTGGATACTCCTCATGCTGTTTGTTTTTACGTCTACAACTTTTGCCCAATCCGGCCTGCCGTATGTGGAGCCAGCCAACTGCGCCATTGAGGTGCCCTCAGATGCAGACCTTA
>DNGN01000015.1 GCA_003486225.1 Chloroflexota bacterium | reverse complement strand
GTCTTGCCGTGGTCAACGTGGGCGATGATCGCAATATTTCTTAAGTTGTTTCTTGTTACTTTCATACTTGATACCTTTAATAGGGAGAAACCCTATTCTCACAAAAAAACTCCGACCGTCGGGTCGGAGCCAGCCTGACACTTTCAGGGATAATGGCGGAATATAGTTTATCAGATGATAGGGAATTAGGGAAGGTGGCAGTATTTGAGATTGATTAATATTTTATATGTGTTTCACTCAGTAGCTAGCTCACGGGAAAGCATCCATTCATGATAAATGCCTGAAATTGTGAAGCCTGCGTGCTGGTAAGATCGGATGGCCGGGAGGTTATCGGTGCGCACGTTGAGTCCGATCAAGTTCACTGACTGCAGCAATTGTTTGCATAAGCCTGCTGTGGCGGCAGTAGCCAGCCCGCGGCCGCGTTGGGAGGGCAGGGTCGTGATATTGCCCACGGCTGCCACCTGATAGGCGGGGGAATATACATGCACACCGGCGGCGCACTGCAAGGTCCCTTGCTCGTCCTGTATCCCGACATACTGGCCGGTCTGCAGCATGCGCGGGTTGAACCAGTTGCCCGGGTATGCGGCTTGGTAAAGGGCTTCCAGGCGCAGCAGGTCTGTCTCGTTCAGCGGAATGACCGACGCGGTGTCAATTTCATCCAGTGCTTCCGGCTGGGTCAGGGTCATTTTGTAATGCTCGCCGTGGTGTTCAAGTGAATACCTGCTTTCAAACAGGGTTTCCATTCCGGGGCTGAGGTGCGCATAGACTTGGTCTGGTAAATTTGGGATCAGGTTCTCCAGCAAGCCGCCGAGTTGCTCCCGGTTTTGGTTGAGAATCGCCAGCAGCACCTCTGGTTCTGCTGCGGTGTACAGTAAAGCAAGGGCTGTGATGGCTGGTCCCTCTTGTGTAGTGTACCAGCGGGTGTCCGGCCAGAAAAAATTGTCCAGATCGCCGAGGTGGTAGTAGTTCAGCTGTGGGTAGCGGCGCAGGTAAGCTTCCAGCGCGTTTTTATCGGTGCAGGTCTTCGGTTCGTTCATGGTCAGGGGTAGGATTGCTGCAGGGCTTGCTGCCCGATTTCTCCCTGCAGGCAGGCGGTCAGTTCTGCTGCGGGCCCTTCTGGAACCTGGCTGGCAGACACCAAGAGCGGCAAACGGATCCCCAATAAAATGGAATGAAGGTCGCTTGGCTGCCAGGAAACGGGCAGGTAACCAATCGCATCAGGATCTGCTGAGAGCGCTTGCTGCATACTTTGAGGGTCTGGGGCTAACCTTGCATCGGAAACGACCGGAAGGCCTTGCAGGATCTGGGAATCAAATGCCATGCGGGTTTCATCGACAGGCAGCGGTACCCATACCTGAACGGGGGCATCACTGCCGTTATATTCGGCCCAGTTGGTCACCTGACCTGAAAAAAGGGCTTGGATTTCAGCGGTTGTAAGTGAAGCGGATGGATTTTCAGGATGCAGGACAACGGCCAGTTCATCGCTGGCGATCTGTGCCAGGAAACCGGGGTGGATTTCTGGTACCCCCAAACGGATCACCAGATCACTGCTTGCTTCGGAGGCGAAACGCTCTTCCGTTTCAAACAGGAACCCCGGCAGAGACGCAGCGCAGGCTCTGACCGCTGCATGTGCCGGGCGAGCAGCGGGGGTGATGTGGATCAGAACGGTGGATGGGACAGCTGTGGGTTCGATTTCCTGCTCCGGAGCGCAGCCTGCCAACAGCAGGATGAGCAACAGCAGAACCCACCCGTGATGTAAGAGGTCTTTCATCTTAATAAGAGGATCAGGGTGGTGATGAGGATCAAATAGATAGAGAAATAATACAGGGAATGGTTTGTCAGGAAGTTTAGCAGCCAGTGGATGGAGAGGTAGCTGACGATGGCGGCGGTAATAAAGCCGACCAAAACCGGGATGATAAACTCCTCAAAACTCGGCACGTTCAGAAGGTCAAGAGTGGCCAGCGCTGTGGCCCCGATCATGACCGGGATGGCCATCAGGAAAGAAAAACGGGCCGCAGCTCGCCTTCCGATGTTGCGCATCATCCCTCCTGTGATGGTTGATCCTGAGCGCGATACACCGGGGAAGAGGGCTAATACCTGGAACGTGCCGATTACCAGGGCGTCCAGCCAGCCGATCTCTTCCATCTGCTTGCTGCGTGTGCCAATCCTCTCTGCCATCAGCAGCAGAAAAGCGGTAAATGCCAGGGCTAAGACGGTGAACATGGGATTGTTAAAAGCCTCGGATACCTGATCTTTAAGTAGAAGCCCGAAAATGATCGCCGGGATGCTCGCCAAAAGTATGGAAAATCCCAGCCGCACTTCAGGNNGAGCCGAACTGCACCAGCACATCAAAAATAAAAACCTGCTCTTCCGATATTTGCCATTTGAGCAAATATGGGGTCAGTACGAGGTGACCAGAACTGGAAATGGGTAAGAATTCCGTGATTCCCTGTATGATGCCAAGAATGAATGCCTGAAAGGTTGTCATTGGGTCTAGTTTATCAGGAAAATTGAAATGGGTGAACGGTTGCCAGGGATTTCTACTCCGAAATCAGGGAGCGGAAATCTGCTTCAAAGGTGCCGGCGAGGATTGACGTGCGCATGTCCTTCGCCAACTGGATCAGGGTGTGCAAGTTGTGGATGGAGAGCAGCGTGGCAGAGAGCATTTCTTTTGCCATGATCAGGTGCCGCAGGTAAGCCCGGGTGAATGTGCGGCACGTATAGCAGGTGCAGGTCTCATCAATCGGGCCTGGGTCGCTGGCAAAGGGTGCGTTCTTGAGGTTCAAGCGACCGCCAGTGCGCAGCATGGCGGCATGGTTGCGTCCCAGGCGGGTGGGCAGCACGCAGTCGAAGATATCAATGCCGCGCGCCACGCCGTTGACCAGATCTTCAGGGGTGCCAACGCCCATCAGGTAGCGGGGTTTATCCTTCGGCAGCACCGGTTCCACGGTGTCCAGCACCATGTGCATCTCTGGTTTGGTTTCGCCGACGGACAACCCGCCAATTGCGATCCCGGGGGTATTCATACTGGAAACAAATTCAGCCGATTGCAGACGCAAGTCCCGATGGATCCCGCCCTGAACGATACCGAATAGGGCCTGGTCGGGACGCTTTTTGGCATGCAGGCAGCGCTCCAGCCAGCGATGGGTGCGCTGCATGGCGCGCAAGCTGTAATCATACTCGTATGGATCCGCACATTCGTCAAAAGCCATGATGATATCTGCCCCCAGATTCTCCTGGATCTGGACAGCACGTTCTGGGGTAAATTGGTGCTTGGACCCGTCGATATGCGAGCGGAAGATAACCCCTTCGTCGGTGATGGTGCTGTTGTCTCCCAGTGAGAATACCTGGAACCCGCCGGAGTCGGTCAGCATCGGGTGCGGCCACTGCATGAACTGGTGCAAGCCGCCCATCTCGGCGACCAGTTCGTCACCAGGCCGCAGGTAGAGGTGGTAGGTATTGGCTAGGACCAGTGAAGCCCCCATTTCTTCCAATTGTGCAGGGGTGATGGCTTTGACTGTGGCTGCCGTGCCGACCGGTGCAAATACGGGTGTCAGCAGCTCGCCATGCGGGGTGGAGAAACGCCCTGCCCGGGCACGGCCATTCTGGGCGTCAAGAGTGTAGGTAAAGGGTTGGGTCATAGCGTGATGGTTTTATGAACTCTTTCCAGATGCTGCAAGGCTATTCAGGCGGATCTGTTAAGTTCAGCTCCGGCAGGATCGTGATCTCATTTTGTGCCAGGATCGCCTCATAGAATTCGATCTGGCGCTCGAGCCTCTGGTTAAAGAGCTGGTGCCCGGTTTCGGTGCCCATCAGCCGTTTGCTGCGGTAATCGTGCAGGACCTTCAGCCGCTCTTCCAGTTTTGCCACCAGGGCTCTGAAATCATAGACGACAGGCTGGCAGTACAACAGGATGCGGTATGCGCTGAAGCGGTCGATATTGTCTGCATCACTGACGATTTCGGCTTCGATGGTTTTGGGGTGATCAAAATCGGATTCTCCATCCACATGTACGGCGACCGCATAGCAGATGGCATCGATATCTTTTTCGGAATATCCTACCTCCTGCAAAAAGGGGCGGCAGATCTGGGCAGCCAAACGGCCGTGGTTGATGTAATGATCGTCATCATTAAAATGGGCCATATCGTGCAGCAAGCAGCCTGCGAGCACGTGTTCCAGATTACCTCCTTCGGCCTCGGCAATCTGCTTTCCAATATTCATTACCCGTAAGGTATGCTGCCAGCGGTAATCGGGATCGACAAATGGCCCATCCCGCTGCTCGGCCATGCTGAAAAGATATCCGCGCACATATTCAGCAATTTTATGGATCCGTTCTTGCATATAAAACCCTTTCCTTACTAAATCAGAGCATGAGCCAGAGGGCACTTGCTAAGTGTACCATTGAAAAGGTGGTTAGAATGGCCAGAAGAATGGCAGGACAAAGATCACCAGAAGCATGGTAACCAGCACCAGCGGAAGGCCGACTTTGAAGTAATCGCTGAACTTATACCCGCCAGGGCCCATGATCAATATGTTGGCCGGATGGCCGACCGGGCTGAGGAAGGCGGATGAAGCTGCAATCGCAATCACCATGATGAGGGAATATGGCGAGACTCCCAGGTCGACTGCGGTCGAGAGGGCCACTGGCGCTAACAGGACAGTAACCACGGCATTCGGCATGACCTGTGAGGCTAAAACAGTCAGCAGGAACAGCCCCCCAATCATGGCTTGGAGTCCGAACGGCTCCAAGCGGGTGACGATTTCTGCCGCCAGGAACTCCGCAGTTCCGGTGGTTTGCATGGCAATCCCGAGAGGCAGCATCCCGGCAATCAGGAAAACGGCATTCCATTGAATCGAGCGGTATGCCTCATCCATGATTAAACTGCCGGAAAGTACCATCAGCGAAGCGCCGATCACCGCCGCCAGGGCAATGTTCATCCAACCAAGGCCCACTGTAAGCACGATCGCGAGCATCAGTGCCGCGGCGATGGGGGCTTTTTTCAGGCGGGGCGGGATTTGGGCTTTCTCTGTCAGCGGCAGGAAATCCGGCTCGGTGGACAGCAGGTTGAGACGCTCGCGCGGACCAAAGATGAGCAAGGCATCACCAAATTGCAGACGCAGGTCGCGCAGCCCGGAGCGTTTGGTTGTCCCGGCGCGCCAGATCGCCAGCACGCTTAACCCGTATTTTTCCCGGAAGTGCGATTGGCGCAGGGTTTTGCCGGGAAGGGTCGATTGCGGCGACAGGACCACCTCGAGCAGCCCCACGGTCTCAGATTCCATGTCTTTGTAGCTGGGGCGCGCCTGGGGATCAATCTCGAGGGTATGCAGAGATTCGAGGGTGGTGATCGTTTCGGGTTTGACCTTTACAATCAACTGGTCGCCCATCAGGATCGATTCATTTGCCACCGGCATCAGGATCTTCTGGTCATCACGCAGGATGCCAAAGACACCCATGCGGTAGGCATCCCCGAGGTGGATTTCGGCAATGCTCTGATTGGCCAGGTGCGACCCCGCCGGGATCGATATCAGGCTCAGGGCATCTTGCAGCTGGTATTTATCTGCCCCTGCCTCGGAAAGGAGCAGCACATTGCTGCTCTGCAAGTGTTTAAGCTGGCCTTTCTGTACCAGCATCAGCAGTTTGTCATCAGGCTGCAAGATGATGGATTCCAAACCATAATGGATGGGTTGGGAATCACGCCAGAGTGCCAGCACCACTCCACCATACTGCTGGCGGAAGTGCAGCTGTTCCAGGTTTTTTCCCAGTATCGCTGAGCCGGGAGGCAGGCTGGCTTCGACAAGCTGGTATTGGTCTGAGGTGAGAATATCGGGGGAGATATGGGCCGACTGCATCTGGAATTGCGGGGCTTTCTTCCAGGCCAAAAGCCGGTCGGTTCGCCCGGTGACCAGGAGCCGGTCTCCTCCCCGCAGGACTGTTTCCGGGTTGGGGCCGAGATTGGTATGACCTGCGCGCATCACGCTGATGACATTCAGCCCGAGGACAGAGCCAAAGCGGCTTTGTTCCAGCGTCATACCATCCAGCGGGGTGTTTTCCGGCAGGGTGATGACAAACAGCCGTTCTTCGATCGAAAAGGTATCGATTGTGTCGCGGCCGTTGGTCTGAAATTCTTTGGCAATGTCACGGCGGGGGAGCAGTTTTCTTCCCAGGGTAACCAGATAAAGGATCCCCGCCATCGTGATCACCAGTCCGAAGGGGAGAAAATCGAACAGGCCCAGCGGTTCATAGCCGAACTTCAGCAGCGTATCGCTGACCAGGATGTTGGGCGGAGTCCCGATCAGGGTCATCATACCCCCCAGCAGTGTGCTGAAGGACAGCGGGATAAGCATCAGCGAGGGGGGCTGATTGGTTCGGCGGCAGATATCCAGGACCACCGGCAGCATTAGAGCCGCTACACCGACGTTGTTCATGAACCCCGAGAGGATCGCAGAGATCGTCATGAGCACAACCAGCATGCGGATCTCTCCCCCGCCGCCCAGGCGAAGCACCTGCCGCCCCATCCAGGCGGCCACGCCTGTGCGCGAGAGCCCGGCACTGAGAATAAACACGGCCCAGACCGTGATCACGGCGGGATTGCTGAACCCTGAGAGGGCTTCTTCCACGTTTACCAGGCCGGTTACTGCCAGGACTGAGAGGGTCAGCAGCGCAACCAGGTCGGCGCGCAGCCATTCGGTGATGAACAACAGCATCACAACGCCCAAGATGGTGAGGGTGAGGATGATTTCTGAGGTCATAATTGGATTATACATGAGGTGAGGCGTATTATTCCAAAATCCAGCGCAAGATTTTAGCTTTTGCTTCAGGAATAAGTAAATATTGGTGCAGGATTTCCAAACCTTGCTGGCGCGCCAAGTTGCCAGCCGGGCATGGCTTGGTGGTCAGGCTGTACCTGATTTTACAGATGAAAAGAAGGTGCGATCGATGAGGTAGACCAGGTAGCCCAGCGGGCCCACGAGCAGGGTGAAGAACAGGAGGATCCCGCTCCAGGCCACGTTGCGGTTTCGCTGGCGCGTCTCGANNAATCCCCAAAAGGGGGCCACCAGCAGGGTACTCAGTTGGAAGATCGTGTCATACATACTTTTTCCTCCCGGGGAGAAAGATGGTGGTTACGGACCAATTTGACGGGGAAAAGTTTTAATTTGCGTGAACGTGCATGGTAAACTGAAACCCCGGCAAATGACAAAAATAAGGCCGGGGTTTCAGTACTTCAGAGGTGGGGTATTTTCCATATATTAACCTCCATCCTTATTATCTATTATTTTGTGGTCAAAGTAAAGCTATCATTTTTAAATGAAAGCGGATTGGCTTTTGCGGCACGTGTAAGACAAACAGGCCCCAATCGCTCTGATGATTAGTGGTTAACAAAATTTAGGAGAATGCTTATGTATCATGGAGGCGGAAGAGGCTGGTGGGCACTGGTCTCTCAAGATGAAACGAAGAGCAAGCCGGCCGTGGACCGGGCGCTGCTCAAGCGGGTCTATGGTTATGCGCGCCCGTACA
>DNGN01000086.1 GCA_003486225.1 Chloroflexota bacterium | reverse complement strand
GCTGCCAGGTCAGCCTGGAGTATCAATGCTCCGTTGCCAGCAGTGAGCTGCATGATGCTGGCCAACCTGTAAAGGTATAGAATGAAAGTATTCCGATTAACAAATCTGACCCTAGCGCTGTTCCTGCTCTTATCTGCATGCAGCGCAGGATCGGGTGGGCCCTTCCATTTTGGCGGAACGCCCACATCGCTTGCAACACCACCCATTAGGAAAACGCCTGCTCCTGACGCCCAGGAACCGGTCCTGGCCTACCTGGACGCGTTTGCCAGGGAGGATTATGCGGGCATGTATGCGATGCTCACGCAGGTCAGCCGCGAGGGCGTGAGCCTGGAAGATTTTTCCAGGCAACATGTAGATGCGCTCAACAAAATGAGCGCGGCCAGTTTCGATTCTGAGATCCTTTCCGCACTGGTCAACAGCCCTTACTCCGCCCAGGTAGCCTATCGGATCATCTATCAGACAGCGCTGGTCGGGGATATTTCCCGCGATATCCTGGTTAACCTCAATCTCGAGGATGGGGTCTGGAAGCTCCAATGGGACCCTGGCATGATCCTGCCGGAACTAGTAGGCGGCAATCGCCTGGCGATGGATTACCAGGTTCCCGCTCGCGGCGATATCTACGACAGGGACGGCAACGCCATGGTCACTCAGGCGCAGGCCATCGCGCTTGGCATTGACACGGGTGCGCTCACGCCTGAGTCGGCTGCTATTCTTGCGACCGAGCTCGCCCGTCTGTGCGAACTCAACCGCGAAGACATCGTAAACGACATTAACTCCGCCGGGTTTGGCTGGTACATCCCGGTTTGTGAAACCACTACCGAAGATGCCTCCCGTATCATGGCGCTCTACCCCAGCGGCCTGCAAACTTTCCCATATGAATCGCGCTTCTATCACCAGAGGGCCGATTCGTCCGTGCTGGGGTACACTCAGTTCATCTCAGCCGAAGAGCTGGATGCGTGGCGCCGCAGGGGCTATCGTGGGGATGAGCGCATTGGCGCCTCTGGCATCGAGAAATGGGCCGAAGACTATCTGGCCGGGCAGCATGGCGGATCGCTGTACGTGGTCGACCCAAACTCCGGGCAGATCATCTCTCGCATCGGCAACAGTGACCCGCAGCCAGCCTCCTCCGTTTATCTGACCCTTGACCAGAACATGCAGTACTACGCCCAGCAAGCCCTGACGGGATTTCGCGGGGCGGTCGTCGTCCTTGAGCGTGACACGGGCCGTGTATTGGCTCTGGCTTCATCACCTGGCTTCGACGCTAATCTGTTCGAGCCGGACAACTACAACAACAGCGCCCTTGCGGACCTGCTGAATGACCCGCGCCAACCGCTGGTCAACCGCGCCACACAGGGACAATACCCGCCCGGCTCGGTCTTCAAGGTGGTCACTTTTTCTGCCGCGCTCGAGAGCGGTTTGTTCCTGCCTGAAACCACCCTCGATTGCCAGTACGATTGGACGGTGCTGACCGATCAGGTCCGCTATGACTGGACCTATGAGCACTGCCAGGACAGGCTCGCGCGAGGAGATTTCTGCGACACCAGCGACAGCCAGCCTTCCGGGGTTCTGACCTTGCCGGAAGGCCTGATGCGTTCATGCAACCCCTGGTTCTGGCAGATCGGTTATGACCTGAACAGCTATGATCGGGGCGCGGATATCGCCAAGATGGCGCGCGCATTTGGCTTCGGCGCGTCGACCGGTATCGAACAGTTGGCAGAGGCGACGGGACAGATCAATGATCCAACCGATGTGATCCAGGTGGTCAACCAGGCTATCGGACAGGGAGATGTGCTGGTCACGCCGTTACAGATCGCGAGCATGATGGCGGCCATCGGTAACGGCGGTACGCTCTACCGCCCGCAGGTGGTGGAGAAAGTCATCCCTATCAGCGGAGACCCGATCGTAATCTTCAAGCCTGAAGCGCGCGGAACGCTGCCTTTGCGCCCGGATAACCTGGAGGTTTTGCAGGATGCGATGTGGAGCGTGATCCATGATTCGCGCGGCACGGCCAACTTCAGTTTACGAGGCTTTGATTTTCCCGCCAGGGGCAAGACAGGCACAGCGGAATCCGGGTCTGGGGAACCACATGCCTGGTTTGCCGGCTACACGGATTGTTCCGATTACGTTGATGAATACCCGGTTTGCGAGGGAAAACAGGACCTGGCTATCGCTGTTATTGTGGAAAACATCGGCGAGGGATCTGAGTATGCTGCGCCCATTTTCCGGCGCATGGTCCAGGTGTTTTACTGGGGCTCCCCGCAAAGCCTGTTCCCCTGGGAAGCCAGTTATGGGGTACCGCGCACGCCCACACCCATTGGCGGCATTCCAACAAAAACAAAGAATCCTGATTAACAATTGACAAGGCAGCATGTCTGTTGAGACGCAATTATCAGGTTTGATCGTTCGAGCCCAATCCGGTTTCTTCACTGTCGAGACCGGTGAGGGCTCTTTCGTTTGCCAGCTGCGCGGACGTTTAAAGCAGGGCTCACGTACCGGTGACCTGACTGCCATCGGGGATCATGTCTCCATAACCGTGCTGGAGGATGGTTCCGGGATGATCGAGGAAGTCAAGGAACGGAAGCGGGCCATCGTCCGGCTCGACCCGCGCCCGCAGGGCATCTACCAGCAGATCCTGCTTGCCAATGCCGACCAGGCCGTCTTCGTTTTTGCCTGCGCGAAGCCGGATCCCAGACTGAAGATGCTGGACCGTTTCCTAGTCATCGCGGAAAAGCAGGAGATCCCGGTGGTGATCGTTGCAAATAAGGTCGACCTGGTGGGAGAGGCACGTGCGGAAGGGTTATTTGGCCTGTATGCAGGGCTGGGTTATCCTGTGCTGTACACCTCTGCGAAAAAGAAACTGGCTATCGAGGAACTGCGCGCGCTGCTGACAGGCAAGGTCAGCGCACTGGCTGGGCCAAGCGGGGCAGGAAAATCGAGCCTGTTGAACGCCATGCAGCCCGGGTTGGGGCTGGCCGTGAGCGAGATCAGTTCGGCCATGGGGAAGGGAAAGCACACCACGGTGGTGCGTGAGATGTTCCCTCTGGCAGGCGGCGGTTATGTGGCCGACACGCCCGGCTGGAAGTCGCTGGCCTTGTGGGACACCACTCCGGAGGAAATGGATGGCTACTTTCCCGAACT
>DNGN01000246.1 GCA_003486225.1 Chloroflexota bacterium | reverse complement strand
TGGATCTGCACCTGCCACTGGTCTTGCATGCTGAAGCCAGGTTGGGAGACTTTTTCCAAAACCTCAGCCGCAGAACGGCATGAACGCAGAAAATCGGCATACCGGCCATGCTCCGGAAGTCCATCTTCACAGGCAGCTGCAATGATAATCGCGCCGCCTTTTTTTACAATTTGATGCGCAGCCTTCATACCCTTTACCGACTGGTATAAATTCTGGTCCAGTGGGTAACCACTATTGGTCGTCAGGACGATATCATAAGGAGCCTCTACCCCGGCCATGGCGGTTTCCATGACATGTTTGCAGCCCGCCTGATGAGCCAGCAACATGTCGCCTGCGAACACCCCGGTGATCTGCCGATCCACATTTAATGTCACATTTAACAAAAAGGTAGGGTTGGTTTTCAGTGCAACTTCGCGCATCTCTTCCCAAATCGGGTTGCCCTTGGTGATCCCCCAGGTTGCCCTGGGGTGTGCGATCATGCGCTCCCCATGATTGGTAAAAACGCTTTCATGTCCTGCCAGTGCAGGCAGGACCGCTTTCGGTCCCCCGCTAAAACCAGCAAAGAAATGTGGCTCGATAAACCCGGTCAGGATGCGGACAGAAGCTTCGAGGTAAGCTCGATTGATCCGCACCGGGTGCCCTTTGGCTGTTTGCCCCAAAGAAACCAGGTTGGCATCATCCATACAATCATGCTGCAGGCAGCGGTAGTTTTCCACAATCCGGTCTCCCAGCATGGCTCGCAATTCCGCCTCGCTTTGAGGCCGGTGCGTGCCCAGCCCGTTGAGCAACGTGATATCTGCCCGCCGCACCCCGGCAGATTCCAGCTCTGAGAGCANNAGAGGAGCAGAGTGGATCGGATTGCGCAGGGCATCCAGCAGGGATTTTTCCTCATCCTGGCAGCCCGGCACAAAACGAGGGGTTATCACATCTGCCCCGTCAGGTACATTGACCGTCAGATCCTGCCGCCCATAGGCAAGCTTAACCTGCACCCATGCCTCCTCGTAATAACAATGAAAACATACATCTTCTTTCTTCTTCAATAAATGCGTAGCTGTGTAATAACCTGCACATCCCAATCAGGCATGGCCCTTCAGNNCAAGGATTACCAACCACTCATCGGTTCCTCTTGAGGGCTGCGGGATCCGCAGCCCTCGTATCAAAAGGAGAAGAAAGATCTACAAAACGCGATCAACAAACTCGCGATTATGGACCTCGACAGGCACCTTCATTAATTCAAGCACACCGCGTGCAACATGTTCCGACAAGCGCCGGAAGGCTTCTTCTCCCTTCTCTTTGGTGGCGCGCATCGGATTGCCGATCACGCCACTCTCAATGAATTCGTGATGATCCATGGGGAATGTGAAGTACTTATAGCCCTCAAATGCTACATCGGGCATGCCATCTTTCTTATCAAAAGTCTCCGGCAGGTTCTCTGGAATATGGGCGCGGGTAAAATCTGCGCGTTCCATGCGAACCAGCTTCTCGTTCCAGGCCAGGTCTTGGGAGGTTTCCAGTTCACTGGAGTGCCAGCCAGGGGTCTCATCCCAGGGGTTCTCCATCAATCCTTCCAGGATGCCGACATAATTTTCCATGTAGGGTTTTACAAAACTGATCAAGGCACCTGTCTCGTAGCGCAGCTTACGCAGCACCGGGTCAATGACCTTGACATTGGAACCATGCCCATTGATGAAAATGATGCGGTTGAATCCGTGATGGATCAGGCTCCTGGCAACATCATTCACCAGGTTGAGCAGGGTGCTGCTCCTGATCGTGATCGTGCCGCGGCCTTTGCCGGGTTCATGCATATGCTGTGGGGAATAGCCCATCCAGATCACAGGAGAATGCATCACCCCGATCATCTCCGAAACCCGGGTGGCAACCTCCCAGGCTGTCACCGTATCGGTATAGATCGGCAGGTGCGGGCCATGCTGTTCCAGGGATGCCATCGGTACTAGAATGACATCTTTTGTTTTCAGGTATTCGGCAACGTCATAGAAAGTCAGGTCTCCCAAATCCCAGGAAATGAATTTCTCACGGAACTCTTTTTCCTCAACCAGGTGTGGAAGATTACGGTATTTCGGTCCAGGATTTAACATTACTGGTACTCCTTTTTCATAAGCTTTATAAAGATTTCAGCTACCTCGATCCCAAAAGCCGGGTCGTTGACATGTCTCTCAAATAAGTGGACAGGGATCGCATCAGACAGGTCTTGCTTCAGGGCATCCAGGAAAGCCGCGTCGGCTTCAGGATTCCAGAAGGGGCCATCAGGCACGTTCGGGATGGATAAGCCCTGCGTAGGGACAACCACCACCACCGGGCCCAGGGCCGGGTTCAGCCTGTCGGCAAACAGGTGCCCAAGGGCGATCATTTCTTCCTTGGTCGCCCGCACCAGGGTATATTCCGGGTTGTGGTCATACACCGGCCGATCTTGAAGTTCGGGGGGGATAGCACCCGCATGGAAGACACAAAAGTCGATGCAGCCCGGCACAACCACCTGCGGTAATCCAACCTGGCCGACGCGTCTCAGGCGGTTGGGGCCGCCATCATGGATGCCCCCGGTCATTGGGTCGTAGGTTTCATTGGTGGTGAAATCGATCACCCCCACAAACTGACCAGCTTCCGCCAGCTCTTCCATAGCGGGTCCACCAACCCCATTCGAATGGAAGATGACCGCTTCATACCCCTCTTGCGCCAGCCTGTTCTTAAGCGCCATGACAGCTTTGGTCGTGTTGCCCAGCATGGTCACAGCCACAAATTTATCATCCGCAGCAGGTTTGGGCAGTGAATGGCCGTGGTCTACAAGTCCTTTCAGCGCTGCGGCAACATTATCGAAAACGGTGGTGGCGATCGGGTTCAACCCCAGGATGTCGACAATCGAATGCACCACCATAATGTCGCTCGTACCTACCATCGGGTCGAAATAATGCTTGCCAGAAGCAATCGGGGAAACCAAAACCTTGGGCACCCCCACAGGCAGCTGCATCATGGCTGCGGCACCCATGACCGCCCCCTCAGCACCCCCCATACTGGTGACTGCAGCCAACTTGCNNGCCCTGCCGATAGAGTTCCAAGGTAAGATTCTTGACAGCCTCACGCATTCCATCCACCGCCTTGCCGCGGCTGCCGGCATTCTGAAGGGCCTCAATCGTGGTTCCGCCATATGTTGCGGCCTTGGCATGGTCAAAATCCCGGTCCGGGTCCAGTGTGATCCCCAAAGGTTCTCCCAAGATGCCGGAATCGATCACAATCGTATCCAAACCAAGTGACTGCAAGCGGTCCCTCAGATAAGCGATCTCAGCACCTTTGGTATCCAATGTACCAATGATGACAACAGATCGTGACATACCACCTCCTTCAACAGGATAGTGTCAGGCTGTTGGCAGGTAAGATAACACCCCAACGCCTGACACTTTTAGAAATTGATGATCAAACCAACCCGTTATTAGATTAACGGCAGGAGCGTGTCCGCGCAGACTTTTACCTGCCCGCTGTAGAACTCCTCGGTCAGAATGCTGGAACCGTGGTCGATAATGAATTTCAGCTGTTCGGGACTGATATCGACTTTACTGAGATCAGTTTCAACCATGGTGGGATGCGGGTTCGCCGGCGTTCGGTCCACGGGCGCAACAAACTCAACTGTCAGGGCACCGTCATAACCGATCTCTTTCAATGTGGCGACCAGCTTGGCCCAATCCCAATGTCCCCAACCGCAGGCAAAGCGGTTGGTGTCGGCCACATGGAAATCAACCAGCAGGCCCTTGGCAGCGCGGATGGCCTCATAAGGATCCACTTCTTCAATATTGAGGTGGAAAGCATCCAGGCAGACACCGCATTCCGGGCCGGTAGCCTTGGCCAAGGCAATCGCCTGATTGGCGCGAGAGACGAAATAAGTCTCAAAGCGGTTAATCGGTTCAACTGCCAGCTTGACGCCCTCCTTCAGGGCATGGGCGTAAATTTCCTGCATGCTCTCGACAGCCCACTGCCATTCTTCCTCAGGGGTCCCGTCAGGCACAACTTTACCTACAGTAGCGGGCACGATGGTAAGTTCATAGCCGTCTAGCTCTTTGACCATGGTCACGCAGTCCTTGGTGTACTTTACCGACGCCGCCCGTTGGGCTGGATCTTTGGCAACCAGGTTGCGCTCCTCGAGCATCAGCGTAACAGCCCCCCAGCAGCGGATGCCATGCTCATCCAAGACAGATTTGACGTGCTTGGTGTCATAGATGTAAGGCTCACCACTGATCTCAATACTCTCGTAGCCAAACTTTGCCAGTCGGGCAACAGTCACCTCAATCGGTTCCGCCCTCATCCAGTTGTGCATTGAAAGATGCATTTTGTACCTCCTTAATTCATATAAGTTGATAAATTTTTATTAACGGGGCAACACCCAGATGTGCGCCGTGTTAACCTACTTCATTTGACTGACCAGCAGTTCATATAAGCCCTCAACCTTAAGCCGGAACATCTCACTGAACTTTTGCAGTTGGCTGAGAGTCCCGGGGTCTTCGCAGACAGCAACCCTAGCACCGGCCTCTGCCACCCTACCGAGACGAGAATAGGTCAGGTGGTTGGCGATTTGCGGGTTGGTGAACTGCAAAGCCACGTTCCCGCTGGGGTGAGCCCGGTCTTTTCGCCAGAATATTTCGCGACCACCGCCTTCAGGCAGTATGGCTGACAGCAAGGTACGCGGTGCAGCATGCCTTTCGGGCAGGCGGACGGCATGGGTGGGATCAACATAGGCATAAGGCGGATATTCTTTCAGCCGGTTGAAGGCGATTTTGTCCTCAGCCAGGGCCTTTGCGAGCACAGCGGTAACCTCCAATAACTCCAGATCCTCCGGCCATGCCAGGTCCAACCGGTCAGCATACAGCACGCTGAAAGTATAAAAATCGCCCGCCGAAAGCACCAGCAACTGCTTGGCACCCAACGCTGCGAGTTCATCCAGGGTGGCCTGGGCCAAAGTCCTGGCTGTCTCTGGGAAACCCAAGGAGCTTGCCATGTAGCCATTGTTGCGGCCAACACCC
The DNA here is from genome assembly GCA_003486225.1 of Chloroflexota bacterium. Next base: position 932 of record DNGN01000246.1, on the reverse strand, counting down.
ACCAAAACCGGTTCTAACCCCACTGCCTTCAGCAGTGTTTGGGCGGCTTCTACTGCACCAGGCCAAAGATACTGGGCTTCGTCGCCCACAAACAAAGCAACCTCCCCGCTACCAGCTGCCACTTGTGGGGCTTGGGGTTGGTAAGGGTTACCGTATTTTTCCAACGCCTGATTCACCTCGTAAACCACGGCGGGGGCCAGCTGCTGGCTGGCGACCTGTGCCCTGGTCGCGGCAATCGCATCGGGCAGCGGCTGGTCAGTGACACAGTGCGCCCGGCAAGTGCCACAGTCGGAGCAGTTGTATAAGGCAGACACTGTATCCTCATTCCAACTGAGCAGGCCGCGTTCTACAGACGCAATCAACAATCCCCAACCATGAGGGGTAAAGGTTTCTTTGGCAGTTACATGTCCCACCGGACATACGTGGCGGCACATCAGGCAGTAGCGGCAGTTTTCAATGGTATCGATGATCATCTTTTCAGTCATACTCGCCTCCTGCCCTTAGAATCCAAACCCGGTCTTACCAGGGTTCATAATGCCGTTGGGGTCCAATGTCTTTTTCAGCTTCAAGATCAGCGGCCAGGAATCCCCATACTGCCGGCGCATATAGCGGGAGAGCTTGAGCCCGACTCCATGGTGTTCGTTGATCATGCCATCGTTGGCAATCACCGCCTGCATGGCCGCATTCCAAACCCGGTTATGCAGCCGTAAAGCTTCTTGGGCATCCTCGGGGGGATTCTCGATGATGAACCGCGAGTACAGCATCACGCCCCAGTGGAACCAGTGAGAGAAATGCCCAATAAACTGCACATCCCATTCTTTAAAGCCCCCCTCGACCGCATTTTTGACCGCCCAATAGAGCTTTTCAATTTTGTCGTAGGTGGTGATGGTTTCCGTGGTGCCATACATCCATGGCAGTTTCAGGTTTTTGGG
>DNGN01000294.1 GCA_003486225.1 Chloroflexota bacterium | reverse complement strand
CAGGCGGGGAGGGAGGGATTTGAACCCTCGTCCGAGTATTCCCCGGAACCCGCTTAGCAGGCGGGCGCACTAAACCAGGCTATGCGACCTCCCCAGGTCACGATCTGTATCCGGCCAGGCCGGAAACAGACCAGGCGGAGGGAGTGGGATTCGAACCCACGGTGGGCTTATCACCCACATCTGTTTTCAAGACAGACGCCTTCGTCCACTCGGCCATCCCTCCAGGCGCTCGGGTGAAGCGGAAGGCCCTCCGAGTGCGAGGTATTGTACCACAGGCAATATCGCGCTTCAATAGGTTTGCTCGAAATATTCAGCTGGAAATCTGGCTAAAAAGAGGTTCAATCGCTGCTTATAAAATTCAGTTATACTTGTAGTGAATTTTGGTTCAAATGGAATGCAAACAAGGAGAAACTGAACGATGAGTGATAAACTCGCTTGGGTTGATGAAGAACTTCAGGCACTGCGGGATGCAGGGTTGTACAACCATATCCGCACCCTTGGGTCCGCGCAGGGGGCCTGGCTGGTGGTGGATGGCAAGCAGGTGCTCAATTTTTGCTCGAACAATTATCTGGGCCTGGCCAACCATCCCCGCATTGCGGCGGCGGCCAAAGCGGCCATCGACAAAATGGGAGTCGGACCCGGGGCAGTGCGCACCATCGCCGGGACGATGGACCTGCACGTGCAACTGGACGAGCGTCTGGCCAGGTTCAAAGGGGTTGAATCGGCGATTACCTTCCAATCCGGATTCACGGCCAACCTGGGCACCATCCCGGCTTTGGTCGGCAAAGAAGACGCGATCTTCTCGGATGAGCTGAACCATGCCAGCATTATCGACGGCAGCCGGCTTTCGGGTGCCAAGATCATCCGCTACAACCATGCTGACCCCCAGCATTTGGATGAACAGCTCAAGGCGCACCGTTCCCAGTATCGCCGGGCAATGGTGATCACCGACGGTGTTTTCAGCATGGACGGCGATATCGCCCCGCTGGATAAGATCTACGCCGTAACCCAGAAGTACGATGTCCTCCTGATGGTGGACGATGCCCACGGCGAAGGCGTGATGGGCAAGGGCGGGCGCGGGATTGTGGATCATTTTGAATTGAACGGCAAGGTGGACGTTGAGATCGGCACGCTTTCCAAAGCCTTTGGTGTGGTGGGCGGCGTGGCTGCCGGNNGCCTGCCTGGCGGCGGTGGATTTGCTGGAGGAGTCAACTGAACTGGTGGACCGCTTGTGGTCGAACGCCGACCTGTTTAAACGTGAGATGCGTGCCCTGGGCTTCGATACCGGCAAATCGGTCACCCCGATCACCCCGGTGATGCTAGGGGAAGCCCAGCTGGCCCAGGAGTTCAGCCGGGCGCTGTACCAGGAAGGCGTGTTCGGGATGGCGATCGGCTTCCCGACCGTGCCGCGCGGCACCGCCCGGATCCGGGTGATGATCTCCGCTGCCCATTCCAAAGATGACCTGGAGCAGGGGCTGGCGGCCTTCGAAAAAGTGGGTAAATCCCTTGGTGTGATCTAGCAATCCTCAGGCAGGCGGAAACGCCTGCCTGTTTTGCATCTGGAGGGCAAAATGGAAAAGAAACTCGCTGAACTGAAAGAAAAAATGCGTGTGGTTGAAGATCTTGAACTGATCAACGAACTGCTGAACTGGGATCAGGCAACCTATATGCCGCCGGGCGGCGCGCCGGCACGCGGCCGCCAGAGTGCCATGCTGGCAGAGATGCGCCAGGAGAAGCTCGTTGATCCGGAAATTGGCAGGCTGCTGGATGTGCTGCAGCCATGGGCTGAGGGCTTGCCTTTCGATTCAGACGAAGCCGGGTTCGTGCGTGCCACGCGCCGGGTGTACGAGCAGGCCGTCCGAATTCCACCAGCCCTGATCGGGGAGCTGTATGGCCACACCGCTGAGTCGTACCAGAAGTGGACCGTAGCCCGGCCCAAGAATGACTTTAAGAGCATGCAGCCTTATCTGGAAAAAACGCTCGAACTCAGCCGCAGGGTGGCAGATTGCTTCCCCGGCTACGAGCATATTGCCGACCCGCTGATCGACTTCGAAGACTACGGCATGAAGGCCTCCAGTGTCAGGGAGATATTTGCGCAACTGCGCAGCCAACTGGTCCCGCTGGTGGGAGCGATCCTGGAACAGGAACCCGTAGACAGCAGTGTGCTGTACAAAGCGTATCCCATTGATCAGCAGGAAGCGCTGGGGGTCAAGATCATCAAGGATTACGGATATGATTTTGAGCGCGGCCGGTATGACATCACCCATCACCCATTCATGACCAAGTTCTCCCTGGGAGATGTGCGCATTACGATCCGTTATAACAAAAACGATCTGGGGGAAGGCCTGTTCAGCTTCTTACANNTCACCCCTGGGAATTGGAGCCTCGGCAGGGGTGCACGAGAGCCAGTCACGTTTATGGGAGAACATTGTTGGGCGCAGTAAGGCGTTCTGGTCGCATTACCTGCCCGTGGCACAAAATTATTTCCCGCAGCAGTTGGGATCTACTTCGGTCGATGAGTTTTATAGGGCCATCAATAAGGTCTCGCGTTCCCTGATCCGGACAGAAGCCGATGAGGTGACCTACAACCTGCATGTTATGCTGCGCTTCGATCTGGAGCTCGCCCTGCTGGAGGGCTCCCTGGAGGTCAAGGACCTGCCGGAAGCCTGGCATGCACGCTACCAGCAAGACCTGGGCCTGCGGGCACCCGATGACACAGACGGCGTGTTGCAGGATGTGCATTGGTTTGCGGGAACCATTGGGGGCATGTTCCAGGGTTATACGCTTGGCAATATCATGGGCGGCTTGTTTTATCAACAGGCCCTGCAAGCTCACCCAGAAATTCCGGACGAGATTGCCCAAGGCAGGTTCAATATCCTGCACAGCTGGTTGAAGGACAATATTTACCAGTACGGGTACAAATATACCGCCCCGGAACTGATCGAGAAAGTGACGGGCGGCCCCTTGGTGATCGGCCCATATATCGACTATCTGAAGACCAAGTACGCTGAAATTTACGGCCTGTAGCCCCCTCAGCGAGACTGGATCTGGGTTCGGATCACCATGCCGTTGGGTTCTTTTAATTGACCAATATGCCAAACTATATCTAATTAGGTTGATAACAGGACATTAGTCCAGCAAAGTTGGGACATCTGACACCTGAAAGGATATTGGCTGGCTGTTAAACTAATAGTGTCAGTAAGAACTGGCTATTAACAATATTATTGTTGGGAATGGAGGTCATGATGGTCGATCGAGATCGGGTGTTAAAAACTCAGGTTACGCATTACTGCACGCATGCTAACTGTGATGTGGTCCTGAAGACCACAACTATTTATCCTTCTGATATCATGCCCGAAACACCGCCGCGGATCTTTCAGCGCAACTGCTCCCATTACTTTTCCTGCAGCCTGCAGGATAAATCGGCATGTGTGTATGCAGTTGAGCAGGTNNAGGAGAGGCTTCTGTTATGATCTGCAATTCCCCCGGATTTTCCTGAAAGCTGTATCGGGTGGATCTCCTTTGGCACTGAACCTGAAGGCTAATGCACCAATTTTTCCGGCTCCTGCCTGGGTGTCAAACTCGTACCTCAGATGGTTCTTGCTAACCCCGGGTTCAAGGCTGAACCATATTCGTCTTTGCCCATGCCTGGCGAGCTGCCAGGTTTGGCATGCCTGCTTTAGTTTTAAGATGCGATCGGGCCTGGCATGGATATTTCTTTTGGCGGCAAGTTGGATTATCCAAGTATTTCAGGTCCTGTCAGGAAGTGGAGCACTTCCTTGGCCGATGACGGCCGGTTGCCGGGATCCTTCTCCATTAATTTCAAAATCAGGATTTCTAGTTTCGGCGGAACCAGGTCGTTTTTCAGTCTCGGGGGAACCACCGGGGCATGGATATGCTGGCTGACCACAGCCAGGGGATCATCGGCTGCGAAGGGCAGATCTCCGGTGGTGAGCTCGTACAGCATAACCCCAAGGGAATAAAGGTCGGAGCGATGGTCGGTCATCTTACCCAATGCCTGTTCAGGCGCCAGATAGAAGACTGTCCCAGCCAGGGTGCCTTTATTGGATAACCTAGAGCTAAACGAACATGCCAGACCAAAGTCCATCAGTTTGGCCAAACCCTGCCTGGTGATGATCACATTCTCAGGTTTTAGATCCCGATGGATAATTCCGCAGGTATGGGCGTGCTCAAGCGCTGCACACACCTGCTGCATGATTGCGACAATGCCCTTGATTTCTTTCGGATGCTGCTGGTGAAGGTTAACGCCATCGATATATTCCATCACAATGAAGGGATTCTTCCTATATTCCCCTACATCATGCAGCGTGATGATATTGGGATGGTTGAGCTTGGCGATCGATTTGGCTTCCCTCAGGAAATGTACCCGGTCTTCTTCACAAAGCTGTGATTTGGTCATCACCTTGATGGCAACGTCTCGCTCCAAAACCGCGTCATATCCTTTGTAGATGGTTCCCATGCCCCCTTGCCCCAGTTGGAACTCAATTTGATAGCGGCCGTTTATCTTCTGACCAATCATGTCCCATCTCATCACAAGCGCCTGATGATCATGATTGTCAGATCGTCATTTAGGTGTGTGTTTCCGGTGAAATCATGGATGGATTTTTCTATAGCCTCCACAAACTCGCACGGCGAGGCTTCCAAATTCTTTCTGATCACCTGCTCAAACCGTTCCATTTCATAGGCTATATTTTGCGTGTTGACGGCATCCAGCACCCCGTCTGTATAGCACAGGATGAAATCACCGCTCTGGAGAGAAATGGATTTCTGTTCGTATTCGGCCTGCTCCTCAAAACCCATGAACATCCCTGTCCGGGTTAATTGGGTAAATTGCTGTTCTTTCGCATGGTATACCATGGGGGGATAATGCCCGGCGTTAACGTAAACTAAATTTCCGTCATCCAGACAAAGCTGTCCAGCGAAGAGAGTTACCGGCATACTGATGGTTGAGTCATCGCAGATGAGGCGATTGGCGCGAGAAATTGCATCCTTCAACAATCCGGAGGTTTCTAAACTGGCACGCACCAGGCTTCTGGAAAGGGCCATAAACAACGCAGCAGGCAATCCTTTATCGGTCACATCGGCGATCACGAAATTCAGGCAGTTGCCTCTTTCGGGTATGAAATCGTAAAAATCTCCCGAAACTCGGCTTGCTGGATGCCAGCAGGCAGCGAAGTCCCAGCCCGGAAAGTGGGGGACTTCCTTTGGGATCAGGCTGGCCTGCACCTGATACGCCATCTGCAACTCGCGTTCCATACGGCCTTTATCAATAGCCATCTCATACAGGCGCGCATTTTCGATCGCAATCGCTGCAGTGGCTGCAATCGCATTCACAAGTTCCAGATCTCGTTGCCTGAAGATTCCTGCAAGCGCACGGTTATCGAGATAAATTACCCCAATCAGGTTGTCTTTCAGCTTTAAGGGTGTGCACAGGATAGAGTGCAAATTTAAGTCAAGTACACTGGAGCGTTTGTCAAATCGACCGTCTTTTTGAGCATCGCTGATCAGTATTCCCTCTCCTAACCTGGCAACTTCTTCGACAACCCCGCGCGAAACTTCAAATTCTGGGTGGTCAATCGTAACCTGATCGATGCCGCGGGCGGAGTGGAAGACCATTTCCCTGTTCTCATCTATTAATGCGACAAATCCCCTCTCAGCTTTTACCGCATTAACGACTTCATCCAAGACTCGATCTAAAACCTCGTTCAGATCTAGGGAAGAGTTAAAGGTCTGGGATAATTCGTAAAGCAATGCAAACCGTTGACCAGACTCTGAGGAGGATTGATTCACCAGGCCCCTCCTTTTGAATCAGGAAACATTAGTACTTAATTGTACAATTAATTCACCTAATTTCAAAATTTTTAATTGCGCTGCTGATGAAGGCAAATTCTGCTTTCAAGAACAGGCTGGCAATGTTCTCATTGACTTTGTAAATTCAGGAAAATTACCGGTAAATATGATTAAATCCGGTTCCATAGCATATATCTGTTGGGGCCGCATCAAACAGGCTGGTTAATCAGAAGAACTGAAAATACATTTTTGGTGTTTTAACCTCTGGCTGTGCGCGGTATCCTGTCTAAAAACTTTGACAGTTTGGCTCCCCACAGCTACAATGAAGGTGGGACGTGTAGATGGAAGTTTACACGCTCCTCATGTATGTACTTAACGAGGAAATCCATGAATGCAGCCGCGAAAAAAACACTCATTGGTCTGACCGGCAATATCGCCACTGGAAAAACCGTTGTACGAAAAATGCTCGGACACCTTGGGGCATATACGATTGATGCTGATGCGTTGACTCACCGTGTGATGTCCAAGGATGGCCCGGGGTATAAGCGGATCGTGGAGCTGTTCGGAAAGTTTATCCTGGATAAGGATGGCAATATTGATCGCAGCAAATTGGGCAAGGTGGTCTTTTCGGACCCCGAAGCCCTGGCCAGCCTGGAGGCGATTGTGCATCCCTACGTGCGGCAGGCGGTGGATTATCTGATCAAAAAAGCCAGCCAGGATGTGGTGGTGGTGGAGGCGATCAAATTGCTTGAATCGCCCCTGAAGGATAAGATTGATTCGCTGTGGGTCACCACAGCCTCAGAGGATAACCAGTTGGTGCGGCTGGCCACCAAGCGCAGCATGACCACCAGTGACGCACGCAAGCGTATGGCCAGCCAGTCCTCTCAGCGCGAGAAGGCTGCCGCGGCGGATGTTGTGATCGAAAACAATGGCAGCTTTGAGGATACCTGGAAACAGGTGCAGGCTGCCTGGCAGAAGCTTTTCCCGTACGGCAGCACAGGTGATACCTTGCGCCTTCCTGCAGAAAAGGTGCAGGCCGCGGTCAGCGCAGCAGAAGGAGTTGATCTATCAACTGCTGCCTTCGAAATTGACCGGGCAAAGCCGCGACAAGCGCAGGAAATAGCCGATTTTATAAATCGTATGGCCGGCACGACCGGACTTTCCCGCATGGATGTCATGGCTGCCTTTGGCGAAAAAGCCTTCATGCTGCTGTATGCAGATGATCAACTGGCCGGCGTGGTTGGCTGGCAGGTGGAGAATCTGGTGTCCCGCATCGATGAGATTTGGCTGGACGGAACATTAAATATCTCTAAAGCGTTAAAAGCTATAGTGGAGAAGATAGAATCGGACTCCAAGGAACTGCAGGCTGAAGCGCTCTTGGCTTTTGTAGACCCGGAACAAGCCGCGGATACCCGCATCTGGCAGCCGATGGGTTACCAGATTTTAACCATTCCGCAACTGGAAGTGAATGCCTGGCAAGAAGCCGCCCGGGAAAGCCAGCCGCCAGACACTTTGATCTTGTTCAAACAACTGCGGGTAGACCGCATTTTGCGACCGATCTGATCTCTCCTGGCAAAAAGGGGAGAGGCGATTGATCTTACAAAAAGAGAATAACCGTGACAGATTTTATTGACAATCTTCTCTTTATCTTTGAGAGATTTACCTGGGAAAGCCTGTTGGATATTGGGCTTGTAACCCTGATATTTTTCGTGTTGCTGCTCTTCCTGCGCAATTCCCAGGCTATTGTGCTCATCCGAGGGATCATCCTGCTGATCATTGTGATCAGCCTCATCACATCGTTATTTAACCTGCCGGCCTTTGCCTGGCTGGTTTCTGCCGCCCTGCCGACCCTTCTGCTGGCTGTGCCGGTGGTATTCGCGCCTGAAATCCGGCGTGCACTGGAGCGCCTGGGACGCGCCAGTGACCTTTTGCCAAACACCCGGGCACGCGGCCAGACGCTGGATACCATCTCGGCCGTGGTGCACGCCACCGAACGTCTCTCCAGCCGCCGGCATGGCGCTTTGATTGTGCTCCAGCGGTATGACTCATTAGAGGAATACGTAGGAACAGGTGTCAGGATTGAAGCCCTGGTAACCACGGAATTACTGCTGCAGATCTTTTACCCCAATACACCGCTCCATGATGGGGCTGTGATCCTGGCGGGTGAGCGGCTGGTGGCTGCAGCCTGTGTCATGCCGCTTTCTGCCAGCGGGGTGCTTAACCTCTCAGTAGACCGAAAAATGGGTTTGCGGCACCGCGCCGCTTTGGGCTCCTCGGAAGTCAGCGATAGTGTGGCCGTGGTGGTTTCCGAAGAGACCGGGTCGATCTCTATCGCAACAGGGGGACGCATGATCCACCGTTTGGACAGCCGCCGCCTGGAAGGCGTACTGCGTGCCATTTACCGTCCGGCGGAGCAGTTGAATTGGTTTGAATCGCTGGCGGCCCGTATCCTTGGCCGGCAGCCGACTGACCAGGCCGGCCGGTTGGGAGAGGATTAAATGCAAGCCAAACCACGATTTCCGAACCCGATAAAATTTTTATGGCAGAACCGGGATACTTTGATGCTGGCTTTCCTGCTGGCTGGGGCGGTGTGGGCTACGGCTGTGCTTGCCAACGACCCGAACCGGGAAGATATCATTGCTGGGAATGTGCCTTTGCAAGTGATTGGCCTGGAGCAGGACCTGATCTTATTAAAATCCATCCCGCAGGAAGTGGTGGTGCGCTTGCGTGCCCCCGAATCGGTTTGGGACACCCTGAATGCCAGCCCGGAACTCGTCAGCGCGACGATCGATTTCACCGGCGTGGGCAGTGGAGAGCATCTCCTCCCGATAAAGGTGGTTCTAGATGTCTCTCCGGCAGAGATTCTGGAATTCCAGCCCAATGAGCTTAATGTCAGTGTGGACGAGCTGGTGCAGGAAACCAGAGCTGTCGAGATCCAGACCGTGGGCTTAACCGCCGCCGGTTTTGAGGTTGAAAATCAGGGGCTGCTGTTCTCACCGGAAGAGGTCACGGTCAGCGGGCCGGCCACCAGGGTAGCCCTGGTAAGTAAGGTGATCGGCCGCATCTCAGTCAATGAGGCCAGGCAGGATATTATTACCTTATCCACCTTGGAACCAGTGGATGAAGAGGATCGATTGATTTCAAATGTGACGGTCTCCCCGAATCAGGCCAATGTGACCGTGAATATCTCACAGATTGGTGGGTACCGGGATGTGGCCGTCAAGGTGGAAACCACAGGCCAACCGGCGAACGGGTATCGGCTTAACTTTGTGACCGTGATTCCCCCGACCGTGACCTTATTCTCTGAAGATGAAGATTTGATTGCTCTCATTCCAGGGTTTGTCAGCACCTTGCCCATTATCCTGACTGATAAATCCGCGGATTTTGAGATCTCGATTGGCCTGGACCTGCAGCAGGGCCTGATCCGGGTTGGTGATGTGCAAACCGTTTCAGTTAAGATTGGGATTGCACCGATTGAAACCAGTGTGCTGCTGACCGTGCCGATCCAACTGGTGGATCTGGGGGCGGGCCTTAAGGCAGACCTTTCGCCAGCCACGGTGGATGTCTTCCTGGCTGGGCCTGAACCTGTCATCCAGAACCTGACCCCAGAGGATGTGGTAGTCTTTGTATCCCTGGCTGGCCTGGCAGAAGGTTCTTACCTGGTTGAAGTGGATTTCGATGTTTTGCTGGATCAGGTTAGAATAGAATCAATTAACCCGGATACAATTGAGGTGATTATCGGTATAGATGATGGCACAGGAGAAGTAACTCCTTCCTTTACACCGACACCGACGAGAACTCCGTGAGGAATGAGATAAGATGGCGAAGCATATTCCGGTAGTAGCCCTGGTTGGGCGACCAAATGTCGGCAAGAGCACCTTGTTCAACCGGCTGGCAGGCGAGCGGCTGGCGGTGGTAGATGATACTCCTGGTACCACACGCGACCGCCTGAACTCCCGCGCCGAATGGGCTGGCTTGGAATTTATTGTGGTGGATACGGGGGGCATTGATCCGACCGGTGTGAAAATCGGGGAAGGCCGGGACCCGCTCTCCATCGGTTCGAAGGAGTTTGTGGTGGAGATCCGTGCCCAGGCTGAAGTCGCCATCCGGGACGCGGATGCTGTGCTGATGCTGGTGGATGTTGAGGACGGCATCACGCCAGCGGATGAAGAAGTTGCCCGCATCTTGCGCCGCAACCAAAAAGAGGTCAATGGGGAATTGTTCCCGCCGGTCTTGTTGGTGGTCAATAAATGCGATAACAAGGCCCGCAGAGAACAGTCCTATGAGTTCTATTCAATGGGCCTGGGCGAGATTTACCCTATCTCGGCGCAGCATGGCCAGGGGACCGGGGATCTGCTGGAAGCGCTGGTGGCAGCATTAAGGCTTGCCTCAGTCGATGTTTTCGATACAATAGAAGATGAGGATGATGATTCGGTAAAAATTGCGATTGTCGGCAAACCCAATGCAGGCAAATCCAGTTTGCTGAATAAAATCATCGGGGAAGAAAGGGCGATTGTTAGCCCCATTGCGGGTACCACTCGCGATGCCGTGGATGAATTCATCACCTACGAGGGCATCCCCGTCACCTTGATCGATACCGCCGGGATTCGCCGTCGAGGAAAAGTGGAACCCGGTGTGGAAAAGTATTCTGTCCTGCGGGCGATGCGGGCTATCGAGCGAGCGGATGTGGCGTTATTGGTGGTGGATGCGACAACCGGGATTACCAAGCAAGATGCACATATTGCCGGTTTCATCCTGGAAGCCTGGAAGAGCGTGGTGGTCGTGGTGAACAAATGGGATGCGATTGAAAAAGACACCCATACCATGGATGAATATACCAAGCATGTACGGGCTGCCCTCAACTTTTTGGACTACGTCCCGATATTGTTCATTTCAGCTCTCTCCGGGCAGAGAGTCCAACAGGTGATGCCCACTGCCTTGCAAGTTCAGGAGGAAAGGTTGGCACGTTTGAGCACCTCCGAGATCAACCGCATCCTGCGGCAAGCTGTCCTGCACCATCCTCCCCCCTCGAAAGCAGGCCGGCCTTTAAAATTGTTTTACGGCACCCAGGTCCGGTCCGATCCTCCTACTTTCCTGATCTTTGTCAACGACCGGGAACTGGTACACTTTACATATAAGCGGTTCTTAGAGAATCGTTTTCGTGAATCTTATAGTTTTTTGGGTACGCCTATCCGTCTCGTGTTTAAATCGAGAAGCTGAATCCATTTAACCTCAGGAGGTAAAGATATGATCATGCAGCCCGCAAATGTATCTTCGCTCACGAAGGAAATCACGATTGAGATCTTAAATGCATTCAACCTGCCGAAGGGCGAGTTCTGGCAGAAGACGATTGGGACGCTTTTTAAAAAGCCTGCCAGGCGCTTCTCAGAAATTTTTGCCCAATTTGACCAGGACTGTGCTCACTATGATCTGCCGATTGCTGCCAAACGCCTGATGAAAGCCTTTGTGGATACTTCCAAAGCGGTTGGCACAGAGTATATCCCTGAATCCGGGCCATTGCTGATCGCATCCAACCACCCTGGCGTGGTGGATGGGTTATCGATTATCGCCAACACAAAACGCAATGATTATAAGGTGATTGTAGGCGGGATGCCCTTCTTGCAGAAACTGCCCATCGCACGCAACTATACTTTCTATACTCCCCGAAACAATGATTCGATGCGGGCAAATGTGGTGCGCTGTGCCATCCGACATTTAAGAGAGGGCGGGACTTTGCTGATCTTCCCATCCGGCCAGATCGATCCGGATCCGGCTGTACTGCCAGGGGCCAGGGAAGCTTTGGATAACTGGTCGAAAAGCATTGCGATCATGCTGCGCCAGGTTCCAGAAACGCAATTCCTAACCGCCATTACGAGCGGTGTGCTGCACAAAAAATATACCCATTCCCCACTGACCTTCCTGAAGAAAGATGGGGTCGGCAAGCGCCGCATTATGGAATTTATCCAGGTGATGCGCCAACTGGTCTTTGAGGAGAAATTAGGGCTGGTACCTTTTGTGACGTTTGACCGGCCTTTTACATTAAATGACCTGGAGATTAGAGGGAGGAAAGACGCTGACCGCGTCCTGCAAGCCATCGTGCAGCGGGCGAAGAGCGTATACGATGTTCATGTGGACCTGCTGGAACAACCGATCAGTCTAGAGCGGACCCAGTATGCAGGATGAAACCTTAAAAGAATATCTCTACAACACGTCTGTTGATGGGATTCTATTCTCCTTAAATCTTCCCAATGTGGGTATTACCCGCCGGCTGATCGGCGGTCTGTTTGGCAATTTGTTGTCTTATATTCTGGACGTAGCCGTGGAATATGATGGCATCATTGCAGATCAATCGCTTCCTGCGGCATGCGCATGGATTTCCAGCAAGTGCGGGCATCCCATCCAGGTGCATGGGGCAGAACACATCCCGGCAGAAGGGCCTGTACTGCTGGTGGCCAACCACCCAGGCTACTTCGAGGGGATGGCGATCACTGCTCAACTGCCCCGTAATGATTTGAAAGTGCTGGTTGGCGGAATTCCCTATTTTTCCAAACTGCCTAACATGAAAAACCATATCATGTACACCAATCGGAGTACGGAGCAGAACATCCAGGCCCTGCGCATGGCAATCCAGCATTTGCGCGCCGGGGGGATTGTGCTGATATTTCCTACCGGCCATGCTGACCCTGACCCGGACTGTATGCAAGGCGCTCACCGGCGCTTTGAGGATTGGTCTGACAGCATTGCATTGATCATGCGTCGAGAGCCGGAGACCCGCCTGGTGCCGGTGATTGTAAGTGGGATCCTTGAACCCCAGTTTGTCAACCATCCGCTGGCTCGCCGCCAGAAGGAAATGGTGCCGCGGCAAAGGGTGGCTGGATTCCTGCAGATCTATTCCCAATTTAAAACAGCCGATCGACCGCCGATGTCTCACCCGCGCGTAACCTTCGGCGCGGCGGTGGACGGCCAAACTTTGATTCAGCAGGTGGGTAAGAACGCCATGATGTCCCATATCATTAACATGGCGCAAAATTTACTGGCTGATCATATGGCCTTGCGCTAGATATTTTTCGTACACCCTTGCCAGGAACCTCTACCGAGTCTTATAATCCTTGTGTTGTCTAAGGAGAAATCATTGAACGAACCTCAAGATCCCTTTACCGATTCATTTCTGATCGATTCGGAAGTAGAAGTCCTGGAACCGCAGCCTTCAAAACTGCGCATGTTTTTGCGTGAGGTATTCGAAACGTTAGCGTTGGCGTTGGTCCTGTTTATCGTAATCAATTCACTCACAGCCCGGGTGCGGGTAGACGGCCCGAGTATGGAGCCTTCGTATTATCATAACAATCGGGTGGTGGTGCTGAAGGTTGCCTATTTGTTTGGCGATATTCAGCGCGGGGATGTGATTGTTTTTCCTGCACCCCCCAACCCTGATGAAGACTACATCAAGCGCGTGATCGGTTTGCCAGGCGATGAGGTGATGGTTTCTGACGGAAAAGTGTATGTCAACGGCGAGACACTGGAAGAGCCTTATATCAACGCCCCCCCGATCAACAGCATGCGTCCGGTGAACGTGCCGGAAGACATGGTGTTTGTGATGGGAGATAACCGTAATGTGTCCTCTGATTCACGCTCCTGGGGTCCGCTGCCGATCGAAGATATTATTGGCAAAGCGGTGTTTGTCTATTGGCCGATGGAAGAAATTCGGCTGGTGGAGCATTACGAACTGGCCGGAGGAAGTTAGTTTTTCGGCTGTCTATTGCTTGACCTGAAAACTCTCATCTGGTAAAATCCTGAGGCTTTTGAGAAAAAGCTGTTTTTTTCTGCCCCCATCGTCTAGGGGACTAGGACGTAGCCCTTTCAAGGCTAANNCGGGGTTCGAATCCCCGTGGGGGTACCAAAACACACCCAGCATTTGCTGGGTGTGTTTTTTATATTGTGCCCAAAGGTATGTGGCGTGTCCCCCACAGGATACTCTTGGTGATTGAAGCAACGTTTTGTGAGCGGGGAGGCATTGATCTTGATGCTAATACGACCTCAACGTTCATGTCTTTGTTGTGCTCAAATAGAATTAAGTTTTTCCCGTTCGTTTGATTCCTATTTGTTACAATTATGCTGTTGATCGGAACACCTAATCAAAAGGATTTTCGCTAACACCCAAAATAAAAATGAAAAATACATTTGCAAGCAAGCTCTACCTAAAATCCAAATGAATATTATTGGGATTTCTGCCTTTTATCATGATTCGTCTTGTTGCCTGCTGCAGGACGGAAAGCTGGTTGCAGCAGCCTCGGAGGAACGATTCACCAGAATAAAACACGATGCGCGCCTGCCATCTCAAGCTTTCAGGTACTGTTTAGCCCAAGCAGGCCTTTCCCCAAATGATATCGATTGTATTGCCTATTATGAATCTCCTGTTAAGAAGGTTGGCCGTCAGCTCGCATTCTCTTCTCAATTGAGAGATAAACATGCCTTTTCCTGGCTAGATCACCGGATGCCGCTTCAGATGATCCATGAAAAATTTGGCTACGATGGACAAATCTTTCAGTATGATCATCACTTATCGCATGCTGCAAGCGCTTTTTATTACTCAGGTTTCAAGCACTCCGCAATTTTCACAGTAGATGGTGTTGGAGAATGGACCACAACCGGTTATGGCAATGGTGATCTAGACGAAATTTCCCTTTTTGAAACCGTCGATTTTCCACATTCGTTAGGATTATTATATGCAACGATTACAGCTTTCTTGGGCTTCCGTGTGAATGAAGGGGAATTCAAGGTGATGGGCCTGGCTTCTTATGGGCAACCCAAATATTTAAGTGAACTCAGAGAATTGATTGAAATTCGTTCAAAAGGACAGTATAGACTTAATCTGAAATATTTTGATTTTCTCGCCGGAACGCAAATGTTCTCCGATGAATTAGCAGATCTGTTGCATCTGGACCCCAGGACCCCCGAAGCTGAAATTACTGCTGATCACCAAAACTTAGCCAGAAGCGTTCAGCTGTTAATTGAAGAAATTCTTTTGATGAAAACATCCTATCTAAAAGAGATTACGGGAAAGAAGAATTTGGTGATGGCAGGCGGGGTTGCATTAAATGCCGTGGCAAACGCGAGGATTCGGCGAGAAAGTGGTTTCAGAGATATCTTTATTCAACCAGCTTCAGGCGATGCTGGGGGGTGCTTGGGGGCTGCTGCATTAGCCCACTACCAATTAACCGGAAAACGTCATTCTACAAAAAGGCTTTCATCTCTTTATCTTGGTCCAAAATATTCAAACCGAGAGATAAAAAATATTCTCAGGGCAACAGGTATTGAAGCAGAAGAATTTATCAGTCAAGAGGATGATTTAATTGATAAGGCAGTTGACAGGCTGCTCACAGGTGAAATCATTGGGTGGTTTCAAGGCCGAATGGAGTTTGGACCGAGAGCATTAGGCGCACGCAGCATTTTGGCCAACCCACTTCTGCCTGATATTCAAGCCAGAATTAACAAAGTAGTCAAAAAACGAGAGTCTTTCCGCCCATTCGCACCTGTAATTTTATGGCCTTATCATGAACAGTTCTTTGATCTCAACCATCATGTACCATTTATGATTGAAACCTGTTCTGTCATTGCACAGAACGAACTGCCCGGAATCACACACATCGATGGTACAGCCCGTCCACAAACACTCAAGGAAGAGGAAAATCCCAGGCTGGCAAAACTGATTGATTCATTTTATCGGCGTTCTGGCTACCCAATTCTGGTAAACACCTCCTTTAATCAGCGCGGGGATCCAATTGTATGCAGCCCAATTGATGCATTATTTTGCATGGGGAATTCCTTGATTGATGTGTTGATTCTTGAGGACTTTCTGATTACGAGAGAAAATCTCCCGGAAAATTGGCCGCAGATTATAGAGGACTGGAATACAGAAAACCATTATCTCAAATCTCAATCTTCTCAAGGTTTGGACAATTTATATTCTCTCTTCTAGGTGTGCAATGAAAAAAAACTTTTATAATTTCATCGCATATTGTTTGGGGAACGCAAGAGTTTTGAAGCTTTTCCGGAGAGTCCAGTTTTTTGTGCAATCACGCCAGATTCAGTCGCAAACTGATACGCCAGAGCATTCCAAACAAGAAGCAATAGGTAATATCAGCATCTGGCTGCCAGAAGAGATGGAAGGCGAGATTATTTATACCAGACCCAGACAGGGTGTATTTGGGGATCATTATTCACACAGGCCCTCATTTTCAAAACAAAAAGAAGCGGGCGCAATCAGAATTTGTTATTTTGGTGAATCTGCGGCACTTGGTTACCTGTATGCCCCCCATTTTTCACCCGCCGAATATTTAGAGCAAGTGTTGAATAAATCATTCAAAACAAAAAAATTTGAAGTCATTGATTTATCTCAAACCAACGAAACACTCGACTCTATGGCGGAAAAAATGCATTCGTCCATAGAATTGTCACCAGATATGTGGGTTATTTTTGCAGGAAATAACTGGTCGCTGCTCGAAACACCAGAATTCTCTCCTGGCTTCACAAGCCTGATCAACCGGCAGCAAATTGGTCGCCTGATACTACAAAATTCCTACGATGAATTGGCAGACCAGGTTGTAAAAAAACGGCTAAATAAAATTGGTCGCACACTAGAAAAAATCAATTTGCTTGCCAAAGAGTTTAAAATTGAACCGATACTTGTGATCCCGGAAGTTAATCTGGCTGATTGGGAAAGCAGGCAGCCGATACCCGATTTTCCTGATCCGGTCATAAATCAATGGTACCAGGTTTATGAAAATTGCTTAAAATTTATTGAAACGAGTGAATGGGATAAACTGCTGGAGTCCAGCTTTAAGATGTGGGAAATGGACCAGGGAACCTGCTCAACAACCTACCGATTGATATCTATCGCCCACATGAATCTCGGGAATTTGGAAAAGGCCAAAGCCGCGGCCCGTGCTGAAATTGACAGTATCATGCTGCCTTTTATGGGTTTTTTAAATGCACCCCAGATAACGAGCTACGACCAGGAAGTTCTCCGGCGCGCTGCATCTTTTTATGGTTTCAAATTGATTGATGTACCTAACCTGATTGCTGAGAAATATCCGGGTAAGCTACCAGACCGAGAACTTTTTTTGGACTACTGTCATTTTACAATAGATGGAATCCGGTTGGTCATCCAGGAGATTGAAAAACAAATCTATCTGCTACTTAATTTAAATTCAGATGAGAACAGTCCTGGGGATGTTTCCCCCGAGATATCGAAAGAGGAAGAAGCTCTCGCGCAATTTGGCGCGGCCATTCATACTGCTCACCGTTTGGTGGGGGTTTCCGGAAAAAATAAAATGATCGATTATTGGTGCAGGAAAGCTTACCACACTTCGCCGGGGATCTCAAAAACCATGTTAGATTTCGTGGAAGCAAGGGCATCGAATATTCCAGCAGTACTCACTGCAGCCCAGCAGCGAAATTTTCATTCGCTGTATCGGTTATTACATAGTCATGGGTGGAAATATTCTGGAAATCTGGATATTGAAATTATCCTTGCTATCCAGGAAGTCTTAAAACATGATTATCCCGAAACTGAGGAATGGATTAATCAGTCCTTACTCAGGAGCCATTCAGTCGAAGATCATTCCTATGATTTAATTGATACTGGCAAATATCTGTGGAATCCATTGGTGCAGGCATATGCTGATCTCTTAAAGCCTTATTGGGCTGGAACGAGCGCCGTTTTTCGAGCGATTTGGCCGCGAACAGATTTTGTGTTAATTTCAACAGCAAATAGGGATCTAGATGCTAATCTTGTAGCAAAGGTTAGCAGTCTCCGGTCTTCTAACGACCTTAGAATATCGGTGAATTCAAAGGAAATTGGAACCCCCCAAATTAATAATTCTTTCCATCCTATTAATTTTTGTATACCTGGGGAGGTTTTACAATCAGGCGTCAATAAGCTGACGATTGACTGGCCTCCATTATCCAGAACCAATCATAACTTATCAACAAAAGCTGAGAGGTTGCTCCTGGGAGAAGAGGTAGAACTGGTGCCAGTTTTTGGAGAAATATTTTCCTTGAAAATTAATTGAAAATTTACTTTCCCCTAATCGACAATAATATCCTATCGCGATCACTTGGCTTCATATCTGTCCATACTTCTTCGATATATTTGAGGCAATCTGCCTGGGTTCCCACTTTACCAACTTCGCGCCAACCAAGCGTGATCCGTCCGTCAACTGGAATGATGGAATATTGTTCTTCATGATTGATGACGACTTTATATTGGGTTCCTTTTAATGTCATGCTTTCGTCTCCTTTTTTATGGACATGCGATCTTAAAAATATATCATAAATTGGATTATCTGGCTTGATCCGCTAATCAATCCGGCAGACTTGCTTACCATGAATCAGACATATTGCGCAACATCCATCAGTTTGCTTTCCGCTTAACTTTGCCGGTCTCAAGCACCGCAGCGCGAATCATAATACCTGCGGTTTTTACCAATCGGTAGGGGAGGCAGAAGTTCGCCTTCCTACCGATCACATTCTTTATCCTTTTTTCTGAAATGATATAATTGGCATTTGCAAGAATCCAAGATTAATCCACGTGAGCATGGCTGTGCTCACTTTATATTGGAGTTTCACAAACATGACAGAAATGAATCCTAAGGTTGATCAATATTTGATGGAGGGCTGCGGGCGCTGCAAATTTGGGGGAACCCCTGAATGCAAGGTCCATAATTGGCCAGAAGAATTGATCAAATTGCGCGAGATCCTGCTTGCCTGCGGGCTGACAGAAGAGGTGAAATGGGGCGTTCCGTGCTACACGTTCGAGAAAAAAAACATCGCCATCATGAGCGCATTTAAAGAATANNATGAGATTGTGAAGATGGAACCTGTCCTGAAAGCCTATATTCACGAAGCCATTGAAGTGGAAAAAGCCGGCTTGAAGGTCGATTTTAAAGGGGCTGATGAATACAGCATTCCTGAAGAATTCCAAAAGAAAATGGATGAAATGCCTGCCCTGAAGGAGGCATTTGAGGCATTGACGCCAGGACGGCAGAAAGCCTACCTGCTTTATTTTGCTGGAGCCAAGCAGTCCAAAACTCGGGAAGCCAGAGTGGAAAAATATATTCCGAAAATCCTTGAGGGTATCGGATTTTATGATTAGGACCATTAAATTATGAAAATTGCCGAAAGCAGACGGGGTGGAAAATTTGCTATCATCCCACCCTCTCTGATCCCAAAAACCAACCCTGATCTAGGCTGGGGTTGTTTTGGGTATGGTGCCGAATATTTTGTATTGGATCTCTTTGCCGATAGGATAAAGCGGCAGCAGATCGATGCGGTATCCTTTGCCTGAATAGGCCTGCATGAGTTCCACGGCTTTTTTGAGCACCTCCCGGTCCCAGCTTAAGGGCAGGGCCATCAGGTCTTCGATTGCCTTGCGTGGGTATCTACCGATCATCCGGTGGTAAATTTTCCATTCCAGCTGCCAAGCTTCCAGTTCCCCATAAACTGAGAGGGCGGTTAACAGTCCTTGCTGCAAATGTTTTGTCTCGTGGATGA
>DNGN01000166.1 GCA_003486225.1 Chloroflexota bacterium | reverse complement strand
TGAAACCTGAGAGACTGCAAAAGACCCATCAAATGGGACCAGGTAAGGGCTGGATACTGCTTTGAATTCCATTGTTCGCTCCTAAAAAATTTGTTTGGTTAATACGCCGCCATCTACTACCAGGTTCGCGCCCGTAATCCAGCGCGCCCCGGGGGATGCCAGGAACAGGCAGGCATCGGCAACATCTTCCGGCATCCCTAAACGCTGCAGCGGTACGGCTTGCAGGTAGCGCTCCACCCCTTCTGGCCAGTCCTGATCCAACCCATCACGCCAGATCAAGCCCGGCGACACCGCATTGACCCGGATACCATAGGCTCCCAACTCGTTGGCAGCAGCCTTGGTGTACATCAGCACCCCGCCTTTGGCAGCGTTGTAATGGCTGTGCAGCGGGGCGGGATTAAGCGCCTCAATGGAGGCAATATTAACTACCGCTCCCTGAATGCCCTGCGCGATCATCTGATTCGCGGCGGCCTGAGTGCACAGGAAAGTGCTGCGCAAATTTGCATCCATGACCCGGTCCCATTCTTCCTCTTCCATCTCAATCACCGGGCTGAGCGGGTAAATACCAGCATTATTGATCAAAACATCCAGCTTCCCCAAAACATCGATCACCTGCTGCACCAGAGATTGGACCTGTGCTTTTTTGGTTACATCGGCCTGCACGGTCAGCACCCGCCGGTCAAGTTTAGCTATTTGTGATGCCAGGTCATTGGCGGAATCGGCGCTGTGCAAGTAGTTTATGGCCACATCCGCACCGGCCTCTGCAAAACGGGTAGCGATCCCCCGGCCCAGGCCGCTGCCGCCACCCGTTACCAACACCACCTTGCCGGAAAAATCAAAAAGCTTTTGGGGCAACCCTGCACTGGTCTCCTGACTTGTTCCCATGGTCATCCCTTCTCCTCTGGCCTGGTCAGATCCCCAATCAGCCGGGCCTGGCCAGGGTATTGCAGGCACAAGGCCTGCCGCTCACCAAGCTCAAAATCCCCATCGGTATAACCCGGAGCCATTGTCGTGCCCAGCAAAGCATACCCCCCACCCGTGCGCAGTCGAGATCCGTGCCAGGCGCCACTCGGAACGACATACTGCACATGCTGCCCATTCAACACATCTTGCCCCAGGGTCACGTTGCGCGCTGTCCCATCAGGCAAAAGGACCAGCATTTCCACCGGGTCCCCCAGGTAAAAATGATAGATCTCATCGGTCGGCAGGCGGTGCAATGCGGAAAAAGAATCAGCATCATCCGTCAGAAAATAATAGATGGCGGTGCCAGCTGGCTTGGGCTGACCATAGCGAGGCGGGAGGCCAGATCTCTTCAGCAGGTCCGAAGAGCGGTATGTCTGCCTATACAGGCCCCCTTCCCTGGGGAGCAATTCCAAGCCCAATTGCTCGATCAATTTATCCCGATCTGGCATGTGCATTTCTGATCCTTTCAAACATCCAGCCAGCCAAGCGGAGGGAATGGACCAAGGTACAACCCTACGCAGAACGCAGGAAAGGTCAGTTCAAAGACGCCCTGACCTTGTCAGCATCCAGGGAACCGATCTGCCGCCACAGCTCCACACCCGAGGCATCATAAAAGATAAAGGTAGGCGTTGCCGCGCTTCCCATCTCATCCGTCAGCTCACGCCCGGCGTCGCTGTTCACATCGACCTTCAGCACCATCAATTGGCCAGCCCATTCATTTTCCAACCTGTTCACGACAGGTTCAACCAGCACACAGCCCATTCAATTCTGAGACTGGAACTCCAGCAAGACCGGCATTCCCTGCCCAATCTTGGCGCGGATTTCCGCAGCTTCTGTGCTGGTAGCGCTGGCTGGGCGAAAAAGAAAATACGCTGCCGCCAGTACCGCCGCCAGCCCGGCCAAGATCATCCAGCTGGGCTGCGGCCATCCCCTCTGCCTGAGTGCCACCACAGCAACCAGCCAAATAAAAAGGCTCAAGATCACAAACGAATTATGATTGAAAAAAAACATAGCCCAACCCGTTCTCCCTTCTCATGTCTCGAAGAGCAGCAAGTATTGCACTCAATCCAAGCCCCCCGCCCTGAATCTAGCCCTCTTCTCCTTCATTTAAAGCTTCTTTTCCACTTCCTTCAGCCGGCTCTGTAAGGCAGCCATTTGCTTTTCAACCTGGTTGTTATGCACTTCTAAAAAGTCTGCCAGCTGCAGGGTCGGCTGGTCATCTCCATCCACAAAAATAATTTCCCGGTGTAATGGTGAAAGCAGCACGCTGAGATATTCCATGGTGATCTTACGGATGCTCTCATCCAGGTAAGAAAAATCCACCCCCATGGACAGCCTGTCCATAAGAGAGCTGCGCTGTTCAATGGTCAGTTCAGCCAGGCGCTCATCNNGACAATCCCTTGCGCATGGTGTCCGGGGGCGTGTTTTCAATTTCCCTCAGCAGCACATCAGTGATCATAGAGTTAACCTCTATAAAGGAAACTTTCTCGATTGGGCGGATATTGTCAACCTCAATGTGCATACTCTTTTGCTTCTCTAATTCTCGCTGCAGGATTGCTTTTTCTTTTTCCAGCGTGATGATCTCATCAAGGTGTTCTTCTTCTGTCTGGCGCAGGTCTTTCAGTTCCTGCACTAGCTGGAGGTTCTCTTCCATTTGATCCCCCATCAGCTGCACACCCTCTTTCACCTTGGTGCCGATTACGGCTGGCAGGGTGAAGGCAAATACGGCTGTCCCCAGTACAGAACCGACAGAAGCCACCAGGATGGCGGTGCTTTTCTCCACAAAGCTGCCAGCCAGAAAAATCGAACCGACCACTATACCCACCCCAGCCATCAGAAGCAAGCCCAGGTAAATATTCTTCAGGAAACGAGTAAAGGAGCGCCAGCCTTTCGAGAGGTTTTTCTTCAAACGCTCAAAAAAGCGGCGCACATTCCGGGCTCGTTGGCGCTGTTCGAGATTGGTTTTATTTTTATTTTCCATGCCGAGTATTATACAGGCTTTCTGAGCGATTTTGAATTCTGGCTGAAAAGCCTTATCTTAGGGGCCAAAACTTCTAAACATATTCCCAAGCGCATCCCCCACGCCGGAAAGGAAATCCGGGGCCTTACAGCTCACCAAAACCAACCAGCTGATCACCAGCATCTTCATGATCTTTAACTTTTTCTCTCTTTTCAAAAAACCACCTCCGAAATGGACTGATAACCTGATCCTATTGTACAGAATTTTCCAAAAAAAAGATAAACCCGCCAGGTCCCAGGAAATAAAAAGATAGCGAGAACACTTACAAAGTTGTTAAATCAGTTCATAAATATATACGCTATACTTGGTTAAACCCGCTAAATATCATGACCAGCAGGGGAGAGCAAAGTTAACCACAACGCCAAACTACATGGATGATCAAAAATTAACCCATCAGCTCGCAAAGCTTAAATCGGCCTCAGAAAACATATCTTCGGTCCTCAACCCTCGAGAAGTTTTAAACGTAATCACCCGCGAATTTGCCTCCTTGCTGCCCGCCAATGCGGTTTCCCTGAGCCGCCTGGATAAGACGACGAATTTACTGGAAGTTGTCTCCGAATACGAAGATGGCGAGTGGATCACTGATGAACTCGGCCGGGGGTTTAATTTAACTGAATACAAATTCACAGACTCACTTCTCAACCAAAAAGAGATTAAACAGTTTACGGTCCATGATCCTGATATCGAACCCGCAGAGCTGGCCCTGATGCAAGACTATCAGATGAGGACTGTTCTCCTGGTCCCATTCCTGAGACAAGACCAGGTCATTGGTCTGGTTGAGATTTATCATCAGGAAGAAATCATATATGATGA
>DNGN01000120.1 GCA_003486225.1 Chloroflexota bacterium | reverse complement strand
AAGGGGTTATCGAGGTTGTTGACCTCGGCCAGCAGCCGCCAGTAGCTTGGATCCCGGTATTCTTCAAACGCGATCTGGTCTAACCTCTGGTGGGAATTGACAACCCGGGTTTTGCGCGCATCCGAGCGGCTGGTAGGATTTTGAGCCGGAATGATATCATCACCGATAAGTTCATTCTGCTTAAATTCAACATCTGCTTTCGCCCGGATGGGCACCCCATCGGGGCTGAACATCGTAAAGGTTACCTGCACCGATTCAACCACCGCGTCAAACAGCACAATGCTTCCCCACACAAAAGTCACCAAAGGAGGGCTGGACCACGGGACCAGGAACATGGAATAACCTGCGCCGCGTAAGGTCAGCTGCAGCAGCTGGTTGGTATAATGGCGGACATCATTTGTATCGTCATCACTGTGAGTATCAAAGAACAGCGACAGCTTGTAACTGGCTGACTCTCCACCTTTGAATTTCAGCCAGGGGGAATTAAATGCGGGGGATTTTTCGCCCTCCCACACATTTTGCTTGCTGATGGTCAGAGAAGCGGGGTTAAACTGGCATTTGATCTCCCCTTTCATTGGGGGAATTGCGCTTTTCCATTTGAGCTTTGCCGTTTGCATATCGCTACCTTTTCCTGTTTATCTAAAATTCCTTGAAGTCCGTTCTGCTTCAATTTCAAGCAGCTGTTTTACGATCGGATAGATCTCTTTCGCCAGCTTATCCAGGTCAATCGCGTCCTGGCCCTCCTGAGCCGCATTGGCTGCCCCACCGCTTGCCGTACCGGACAATTCCGAATGTTCTTCCCAGATTCGCTGGACCTCATTCGACGCTGCTCCCACACTTACTGGTGCCGCCGCCGGTGGCTGGGCAGGCACGTTTTGAGGTTTTGCGATTTGCCTTTGCACCGCAGGGGGCGAGGCTGTTTGGGGCGCTGTGACTGCAGCACTGCCCGGCAGGGCGGGCTGCCCTGCTGGTATGGCAGGCAGGTCCTGAATACTGCTGCCTGCGGCTGGCAAAGCAAACTCCAGCGGCTCACCCCATCGTTTTTGCGTGGATGGGCCAGCATCTGCGGGCTGGATCACCAGGCGCGCTATTCGTTCCGCGGGCGGGTCATCCGCTTTCTGTTTGGGAAAAATATACTTCGGATCGTACTTCCCTTTATCTACCAGCTGTGTTCCAGTTCCCTGCCGCACGGGGGTGGAAAAATGCAGCGGAAATTGTGCTCTGGAGCGGAGCCGTTTTCCAATCAGGTCAATTTCTGGTTGCCCTTCCTGCGGCGGGACCGGCTTGGCGGCCTGCAGCGAAGCGGTTGAAATTTCTTTGGTCTTTTCCGCCCCTTCCTCAGGCTGCAGATCTGCTGTTTGTTTTGCTGCATCCTGTCTCACTGGTTCTGTTACCGATTCAATCNNCTGGCTCCTGCGGCTCAACCGCCCGCAGCAGGTCCTTTGGCGCTGGGTCTTGCGAAGCACTCTCAGGCTGGGGTGGGACAAGATCCTCGGCCCTATCGGATACGGCTTGCGGCTGCTCGGCCATGCGCTGTACCGTGGGCGGTTGGGAGGCTTTTTTCTGAGCTTTCGGCTTTGCCTTCAGCAGCGGCCTGTCTTCTCCAGTTCTTGCCGGTTTTTTTGCTGGCGTGGCTTTCTTCAATTCGGTTTTCACCGGCTGCACGTTTTCTGTCTTTTCCGGGCTGGCTTGCTGCGACTGATCCGCAATCTGATCAACCGCTTCAGGTTGTGACTCTTCCGCCAGCTCTGCTCCAGCCAGTTCGTTGACCACTTCTGGCTCAATCGCATCGAGCAATTCAGGCTGCTGGCCCTCCTCCACCGGCGGCGCAAAGCCTGCTTCTTGCTGCGGGGGTGTTTTCCGGTCCTCGCCAGTGATCTCCTCCACCCGGGCAAACAACCGGTCTTTGGATCTCACCGGAGGTGGGGTTGGGGCTGCCTTAGGCGGCTGGGGTTTGGGGACCCCCTGCCCTGGTGATTGGCGCTGAAAATCTTCCAGCGACTGCCCGGGCTTGGGGAACATCGACATGCTTTGAATGACACTGCCAGCCCGCAGATCGCCAGGCCTGGAAGGCTGGGCTGGTTCTTCCCGGCTGCCTGCCTGGCGGTTAAAGTACACCTGATCCATTGCTCGCCAAAAGCTAGATCCCTGCCTAGCGCTTGGAGAAAAATGGAGCAACTTTGCCGCCCCGGATAATTTTTTCGAGATCGTACTGCCTAAGGTCAAAACAGGCTGCGCGCTCAGGGATCGCACCTTGTCTTTATGCAGCACCTGCATCTGGCGCGCAGACTCAAGGAAGCGTTTGCCACCAATCCGGTCTGAGATCGGTGAGTAGCCCCACAGATCGCTGCCCGCCCTTTTTCCGGGCTGCAGCATGCGCTGTATGCGGTTTTGGCGCTTATTAAGCACCGCCAGTAAATCCCGAGGTCCGGTCATCTTTCGTGTAGTTCCTTGATTATTTGCCAGGCCCAAAACGGTCGAAGGATACTTCCAGTTTTTCAATGACGATCTTTTCCGAGTCATTCACCGTAAGATCAGAAATACTCCATTTCACCGGAAACGCATTTTCAAAATCCCAGGTTTTCACAGTTTCATATCCAGTAGCCACAGAGCGCCGCTGGATGAGAGTGAAATTTAACTTCAAAACAGAGCCATCCTCTGCCCCATGCATCATCCATTTATAGAAAAAATCAGAAGAGGATAAGCCTGTTTCAAAAGTCACATGCCCATAAGAAACCTGTCCAGGGAACTCATTTTCCGTATCATTCTGACCGCCCACGGTTACCGACTCAACATTGCGGCTCACAGCCATCCCCGAAATGGATTGAAACAAGGCTACTATCGCACCATTGATGTCTATCGAAAACTGAAAGATTGGGACCGGAAACTCATCCGTATCAGTCAGCGGAGCGATGGTTGGGGCAGCTGAGGGGGTGATTTTTTTAGTCTTCTGCAATAAGCTCATTTGTGTTTACCTCTAAATGCGGCCGAGACGTTCATTTTCAATCATCAAATCCTCCAGCAGCAGCTGATATATCTTCTCGGCCAGCTCCTGGATCTTTCTGCTGTCTAATGCTACTTCCTGTTCGCCTGCGCCCTGATCGACCGGGGTCAAACCTGTGTGTTCGTTGAATTGGTTTACCATATCCTAACCTCCGGTGTTCAAACGAGTGTTCAAGTCGGCGATTTGTCTGACCCATTGGCGGCGGAACCTGTGATCAAGGTTCAGGATCGACTCTGGTGGCCAGTGGAAGTAATATGCAATATAGGCTACCTCCTGATACAGCTGTTCAATGGGGTAGCCTATTCCCCCCCCAAGGTTGAAAGGTCCAATTCAAAAGGCTTTTCACAGTGGGGGCAGATATACTCTCGCTGCGTTTTGCCAGTTTCGTTGATCTGCCGGTAGAATTCTTGCAGATAGGTCAGGTCTGCGGCAAACAGGTTTTCGATCACATTTGTGTTGACCTGGGATAAAGAACCCAGTTGGGTAATGACTCTTGCCAGAAGCACAATCACGATATACACCTCATTGCTCTGAACACGCATATCATTCATGATCGTGATCTCATCCATGGCCGTAGCGAGGCGCATGGTACCCTTTTTATGCAGGTTGCCCTCTTTGTCAACAAAGCCCATGGGCAGTTCAAACTCAAATTCGGTCTGAAAATTCATTCATTCTCCTGTTATTCTTGTTTCTCTGTTCCGATCAGGAAACATATTTCATTTCGATCCATTCAGCCTGGATGGTGACCCTAAAGGATGTGATATAGCCTTTATTGAACAGGAACCCGCCAATAGCCGTCGGCATCGCGTTATAAAGGTCCCAGATCACGCGATCAATGTTCTGTTGATCAATCATCTTGATCGAAAAGTGCCTTGGCTTCACCGCCCCCCCTGAAATTGCCATAAAATCATCGTAGATGCTCTGGCAATTTTGAGACAGGGCTGTTTTCAAGGTCACAGGCGCAAACGAAGTCTGGCCAGGGACAAACTTGGTGGTAGAAGAACCATCTGGATAAGCCAAGTTATACGACACCATTGCTATTTGCAGGTCTCCACCGGTCAGTTCTTCGTAATACCCCATATCTTTATTTTCAGTTTCATCAATGACTGTATATAAATAATCTGGGATTGGATCAATTTGTACCATCTTGCACTTCCTATAAACAATACGCTCAGTTGGTTCTTATTCTCCGGGAGAGGAGATGAAGGCCTCAAAATGAATACAGCACTCATCTGGAGGCGCTTCATCTCTCTCCAAAGAGAAACACCTGAATCAATTCATCAAGGAATTACTAAGAAACGCGCGTGACACCTTCATGGACGATCGTGACATCTTCGATCATATAATCAGCGGAACCTGCGTCCATCTCCGGGCCGACCACCTTGCTGGGCCAGGCGTTATCAAAATTCCAGCGCGCAATTTCAGTGTTTTCCTGGTTGTAAGCGATCACGGAACAGTTGATCCGGGCTTCTTCGATCTTGCCGTCCACTACGATCTGACGCCATTCCCAAATATCCATGCTGCTGGTCACACCGCGCTTGAGGGTGACGGGGGTCCAGGTCAGGCGGCCAGGGATTTGGCGAATAATCGATTCGCCGGTTTCCGAATTGACCACCTTCTGCTGGATGACCTCAGTCTCCGAACCAATCCCGCTTACCTGGGTGAAAAACCCGCTCAATTTTCCTTCGATCTCCAATCCAAACTTAAAAGCTACTAAAGGATCTTGTCTATCTGCCATGTGATTATCTCCTTATAAAATTCCGAACTGACTTATTCCGATC
>DNGN01000144.1 GCA_003486225.1 Chloroflexota bacterium | reverse complement strand
CAGTGGAGAGGATGAACGGGTAATCCGAATCAGGTAGCTCTGCAGAGGTTTCGTATGTCAGGGGGACCAGCTGGCCTTTACCGCGCGGGAAGGAATCTGTGAAAAGATATGGCGTTCCGGGATGGTCTGGCGTGGGGCAAGGCCAATGAACCCCGCCTTCCGAAACCAACCTGGAATGGGTTATGCCCTGGAAGGGTGGGGTTAAGCTGGCCATTTCATCCCAAATTTCGGAAGGATGAGAATAAGAGAACCCTGCGCTTCGTTTACGACCTAATTTCTGTTCGACTGCAAGTGCCAATTGATCCAGTATATACCAATCCGGCTGTGCCTGGCCCGGGGTGTCGACTGCCTTGCGGATGAGCTGCACGCGGCGGTCGCTATTGGTAAAGGTGCCCTCTTTTTCGGCGAAACTCGCTGCAGGCAGGATGATATCAGCGTACTCAGCGGTTTCGTTAAAGAAGATATCCTGGACGAGAACGAAATCAAGGTTTTCCATGACATGCCTTGCGTGGCGGAGATCTGGTTCACTCATCATCGGATTTTCACCCATAACGAAGTAGGCTTTGATCGCGCCTTTTTCGGCTGCGTCAACCATTTCCATGGTGGTCAGGCCTGCTTCGGGGTTGAGTTTGTGTTTCCAGGCTTCTTCAAATTTTTGTCGGATCTCTGGGTCTGTGACATCCTGATAACCTGGAAAAACATTGGGAAGACCGCCTGAATCGGAGCAGCCCTGGACATTGTTTTGTCCTCGCAGTGGGTTGAGCCCTGTACCTTCTTTCCCAAGGTTACCGGTTAACAGTGCGAGGTTGGCAAGGGCAAGGGCATTATCTGTGCCATGCACACTCTGGCTAATCCCCATTCCCCAATAGATAGCTGCTTTGCTTGCAGATCCATACATTCTTGCAGCGCTGCGAATATCTTCGGCAGGTACACCAGAAATTTTTTCAGCCCATTCGGGGGTGCTGCTTTTTATGGCATTTTTGTATTCCTCAAAAAATTCAACCCTGGCTTTTATAAACTCCTGATCCACCAAATTCTCTTCAATGATGACCTGGGCCATGGCTTGGAAGATCGCCACATCGCTACCTGCATTCTGGCGAAGCCAAACTGAAGCGAATTGGGTCAATTCGATTCCACGCGGATCAACGACAATCAGTTTTGCTCCGTTCCGGACTACTGCCTCCCGCAGAAAGGTGCTGATGACGGGGTGGGTTTCGGTGGTGTTTGAACCTGTGACGATGAAAACATCCAGGTCTTTCATTTCTGCGATCGAATTGGACATGGCAGAGGAGCCGAGGGCGATCTGCAATCCGGTGACCGAGGCGGCGTGGCATAGACGTGCGCAATGATCAACGTTATTGGTTCCCAGGACGGCACGGACAAACTTTTGAAAGACGTAGTTGTCTTCATTGGTGGCTTTTGCTGAACAAAATGTGCCTAGTGCGTCACTGCCGTACTGGGTCACAATGGCGGCCAGCTTTTCAGCACTCAGGTTGATAGCTTCTTCCCAGGTGGCGTGTCGAAATCCCTCCAGTCCAATTGCTTGACGAGGTTTTGTTCCCAAAGATTTTCGGATCAGGGGAACCTGGAGCCGGGAGGGATGGTGTACGAAATCCACACCAAAACGACCCTTTGAGCATAAGCGTCCAAAATTGGGGGCAGAATCAAAAGGTGCATCGACTTTGTAGATCCGGTCTTNNACAGAGGATTGAGGATCGATCATGAAGCCCCTCGCTTTCTAAGATTATTCTGGCGGCGTTGCTGCCGGATTTGATCATAATCTAAACCTTGCTCAAGAAAAAATTCCGTTTTTCCTTTCAAGGCATTGGTTGGGCAAACAGCGACACAATTTCCACAGAACACACAAGTCGTTTCCGGTAAGGGGGAATCAAAGAAGGTGGATATTTTGGTCTCAAAGCCTCTTCCGCCTAAGCTTATCGCATAGGTGAACTGGAGATCATCGGCGCAGGCTTGCACGCACCTCCAGCATAATAAGCATTTATCATAATCACGGATGAAAAAGGGGTTGTCATCGATCATTTCTGCATGACGCTCAGTTGCGAGGGGAAAACGTTGAGGATCTGCGTCGTACTGCTTGAGGTACTCCTGGATTTTTGGGGCCTCATTCAGGTCAACGCTGGTGTTTAACATTTCTAGGATTGTACGACGCGAGCGGATGACTCGCTCACTATTGGTGCTCACCTTCATGCCTGGGGTGATTTGGGTGATACAGGCCGGGGCTAACGTGCGCCACCCTTCCACTTCTACGACACAAAGCCGGCAAAGGCCTTCAGAGGTGGTGGCTTCGTGGAAACATATGATGGGTGTTTGCGACCCCGATTGGCGGATAGCCTCCATCAGGGTCAAAGTCTCTTCAACTGAGCACTTTTGCCCGTTAATTTCAAGCTCGATAAGTTTTCCTTCACTCATAGGTTGTCAGATCCTTTTTGTTCAAATAGATTAGGCCATAACTCCAATGCACTCAGGACAGCAAAGCTTGCTGTCTGGCCTAATCCGCATAAAGATGCATCGGTCATGGTCCATCCAACGTCTTTCAGCCTGGAGATGTCTCCCTGGATCAGCAGGCCGTTGAGGTTGCGGTCCAGTATCTCTGCCTGGCGCTGGGTGCCTAGTTGGCAGGGGTAACATTTTCCACAACTCTCGTGGGCGAAAAAATGGCCTAAAGACGCAACCACTTCTTTCATATCTCGACGTTTGTCGAAAACCATCACTGCGCCAGAACCGAGAGATAACCCGTGCTGACGAGCAGCTTCTTCGGAAAGCAAAAGATCGATCGAGGCGGGACCGATAAATTTTCCGGCTGCGCCTCCGAGGAGAACTCCCTGAAGCTCTTGCTGGTTT
>DNGN01000027.1 GCA_003486225.1 Chloroflexota bacterium | reverse complement strand
ATTGAACGCCTGGAAAAACTGCTCTCGAGTGCCTTTGCACAAAAAGCTCCACCAGAGGTCGTTCAAAAAGAACGCGAGCGTTTGGCAGGCTTTAAGGACACGGCAGAAAAAATCGCGAGCCAGCTAAATGAGCTGGGTTAGATACAGAATCACAACAGACAGCAGTCCCGACAAACCGGGGCTGCTGTCTGTCTTGGAAAAAGCTGTTCTATGTTGAGCCAGTAAGATTTTGACCTTGGCTGCGTCTACCAGGTATAACCAAGTTCGGAAACCAGATCGATATTCAGGAAATCAGAAAGATGAACACTCAACCACCCGCATCCCTTGCACTCTCGCAGCAGAACATCCCTCACCAAGTCTTTGTGCACGAGGGTCCGATTCACTCCATCGAACAGGCAGCCGCGGAGCGCAACCAGGATGTTTCGCAGGTGATACGCAGCATCCTGTTTCGCCTGAACGAGGGGGAATATGCCATGGTTCTGATCGCGGGGAAAAAACAAATATCATGGAGAACCTTGCGCCAGCATTTCGGCATGTCACGCCTAACGACAGCCTCACCGGAAGAAGTCCTCGAAATTACCGGCTACCCGATCGGGTCGGTTTCCCCGTTCGGCTTAAAATCACCCCTAACGATCCTGGCAGACCAGAATGTTTTTGCGCAAACGGCTGTATCGCTCGGCTCTGGGGTGTCCGGCACCGCGATCATGATGCTGACCGAAAATCTCAAAAAAGCTCTTGGGGATATCGAGATCGGAAATTTTGCCCAGGTTTAACCCTGGCGCTCATTTATTCAACCAGGGGTCAAGCATCGCGACACTCATATCCCAGAGTCTTTCCTGCACCTCTACCTCGTAGGATAAATCAGAAGTAGTTCTGGCTTTTTTCTTGTAGTAATAAGACCCGCTATTCGAAGCTACCTCTTCGGAGCTGGCAAGATAAACCAGGGTTTCAGCACCTTCCTCAACGGTGATAGGATTTCGTGCACTGAAGAGGAATTTTTCAAAGACTGGACCAACTCCCTGTACTTTCCTAAATATACCGGTTCGAACAAGGCCGGGGTGTAAGCAGTTGGCTGTTACCCTGCTGCCTTCTAAGCGTCTTGCGAGGGCATAGGTATGCATGACATTGGCCAGCTTTGACTGGCTATACGCATTCAAAACAAGATAGAAACGCCGCAGGTGGGGATCCTGAAACCTGATCTTGCCTCGGTAATGGGAGCCCGAGGAGACATTGATGACCCTGCTCGGGGCGCTGCCTTTGAGCAAATCCAACAGCAGGTCGGTCAACAAGAAATACGCCAAATGATTTAAGGCAAAGGTTTTCTCAAATCCATCCTGGGTCTCTTGCCGGGTAAGAAAAGCTGCCCCGGCATTATTGATCAGGACATCCAGCCGGTCATGCCTGGCGATAAACTCATGCGCCAACTGCCTGACCTCCTCCATGGAAGACAGGTCAGCCAGCAAGTAGCTGGCATCCGAATTTCCGCTAAGCTCAGCCACATCGTGAACAGCCTGGATGCATTTATCCTCATTACGGCCCACCAGAACCGTCTTGGCCCCCATAGCAGCCAACTCCATGGCAGCTTGTTTTCCAATCCCATCTGTGGCACCCGTAATTAAGACGGTTTTTCCCTGCATCAAAGATTCAGCCATTAAAATTACTCCTTATTGAAACGGTATAGATCACACATCAGATTTTACCCCGTAATTCTCTCGAAAACACTATAATATAGATTATGCGAGAAGAAACTCTGAACCTTTTATGCAACCCTTACAAAGGGGAACCGTTCACCCGGAACGGGAATACGCTGGTTGGGGTTGCCTCCAGCCAAACCTTCCAGATCCGGGATGGTATCCCTGTCATCCTGGCGGAGGAAGGGATGCGGGGGCGCAACCGGACTTCGAAATTTCTCCACGACACCTGGGCCTTCGGTTATGATGCCATTGTTTCGCTTGGGGATAAGATTCAATTAAATTCAGAACAGATCGTACGGGAAAAGTATATCGCAGCGCTCAACCTGGCTTCAGGAACCAAAGTGCTAGAAACCGCAGCTGGAACCGCCTCAAACCTTTTCCACCTGCCAGAATCTGCGGAGTATTATGGGTTAGACATTTCCTATCAGATGCTGAAGCGTGCCAGGCGAAAAGCCAAAGCTGCCGGGCGCGAGATTGAACTGGTCCAGGCGGATGCAGCCCATATTCCTTTCCGGGACGAAACCTTCGATTTGGTTTTCCAAATGGGTGGACTGCAATTCGTTGAAGACCCCTTCAAATCGATCAGCGAAATGGCGCGGGTGGCTTCCCCTGGGGCCAGCATCCACATCGTGGACGAGATCGGTGGTGCCATCAGGACCCTTTCTCGCTTGCCCGCTCACCAAAAATATGCAGCAGATCAGCAATCCGCCCTGGAAGGCATCAAACGCTTAGCACCGCAAGGCATGCTCGACATTGCATCTCAAATCATTGAAAAGACCGATTTCTATGCCCTGTCCTTTCAGAAGCCAGCACTACCGGGCATGTAGCATCGGATGGCGGAATTAATCTTCAGCAGCCAACCCGATGGTAAAATCAGCCGACAGATGACCCGTTAGACATTTCAATAACTCCTTACTGATAAAACCTTTATGACCTTCAGACTTGTTCCCGCCAACCAATTTAAACTTGAGCAGCTGGTGGCTGTTTATAACCAGACCCGGCAGGATTATATGGTGCCCATGCCGATGAGTGCAACACGCCTGGAAGAATATATTCGAATTTATGATATCGATCTAGCTCAATCGCTGGTAGCCATCGATGGGGATGATTTGATAGGACTCGGGATGCTCGGGATCAGGGGCCACCGCTCCTGGATCACACGCCTGGGTCTTCGTGCAGACAACCGTTCAAGGGGTATTGGGCGTGCCATGGTTAAGGGCTTGCTCGAAAATTCAGACCAGTTAACCATACCCAAGAACATGCTTGAGGTCATCAAAGGCAACCAGGCTGCGCGACGGTTATTTCACAAACTCGGCTTTCGGGAGTCGCGCGAACTGTTGATTATGCGCAGAACTGCAAAGCAGGCTCCCAAACCAAGAATGGACTGCATCCCAATTAATGAAGACGAAATGCAAAACCTTCTTGAGGAGCGGAAAACGCGGCAAGCCTGGACCAACCAGACCGAATCGCTCTCAAAACTGGATAAAAAATCCGGATTCCATGTGGTGAAGAAAAATCTTCAGGGATGGATGATCTATCAGGCCAAACCGAATAAAATCTCCCGCCTGGTTTTTAGAACCAGGAGAGGGGATCCGGTTGAAACAACCGACCACCTCCTGGCACAACTTCATTCGCGCCATCCCGGTCTACCGGCGCAAATCGAAAATATTCCGGCCAACGACCAGCATCTGCCAGCACTGAAGAAACACGGCTATGTGGAAGTTTTCCGCCGCATCGAGATGGTGCGGTATGCGTAAGGTGTAGGCGATGTCCCGCGGTCGAAGAATTTCACGGGTAAAGTTCATTCCCCCCACGGAAAGGATCTCCAAGCAATATCTGCGAGAGCTGGACAGCAAGACCCTTTTCCACTCCCCGGAGCAGTTCCCAAAAATCAACCGGCAGGACCTTTTTAAACGGTCCGGGCTGATTTCGCTGGACATTGGCTGCGGAACCGGTGAATTCACGAATGCCATGGCTTATAAAAATCCGGATCAGGACATCGTCGGCATCGAGATCTCCCGCAGAGCGATATACCACGCCGTTCACCAGGCAGCCCGCCTGCATCTGAAAAATATCCTCTACCTCAAGGCGGATTTTAAATTATTGGGCCCGCTTTTCACTCCCGGCAGCCTTCAACATGTTTACCTGAACTTTCCAGATCCTAATTATGGGGGAGAAAACCGACGGAAGCACCGCATCTTTTCACCTCCATTTCTCGATCTGATGTTTGAATCGCTGGCAGCAAATGGCTCAATCCA
>DNGN01000319.1 GCA_003486225.1 Chloroflexota bacterium | reverse complement strand
ATTGGGAAGATCACGCCCCAAAAGACCACCACCAGGATACCGATGAAGAGCAGGTTGTTGATCAGGAAGAATCCCTCCCGGGAGAACCAGGAAGTCATCTGGGTTTCGGTGTGCAGTTCGTTCCAGCGGCGCGAGAGCAGATAGATCGAAGCCACAAAGGTCAGGGCGATAAAGGTGAAGAACAGCGGACCGATGGCGCTCTGGGCAAAGGAATGCACCGAAGAAAGCACCCCCGAACGCACCAGGAAGGTGCCGAAGATCATCAGGTCGTAGGTCAAGATCACCAGGAACATATTCCAGCGTTTCAGCATGCCGCGTTTTTCCTGGATCATGACNNACAGAATGCAGGAAAGGTGTGGCTGTCAGCCAGGGCATCAGGGCCGCATTTTCAACCGGATCCCACCCCCAATAACCGCCCCAACCGAGCACATCGTATGCCCAGCGCATCCCCAGAACCAAACCCATCGATAGGAACAGCCAGGCCCACAAAGTCCACTTGCGCGTGATGGTGATCCAGCGTGAATCGGTGCGTCCTGTGATCAGGGCAGCGATGGCAAAAGCATACGGGACCACAAAGGCCACGAAGCCCAGATACTGCATCGGCGGGTGGATGATCATCCCCGGGTGGCGTAACAGCGGGTTCAACCCCTGCCCATCCGCAGGTGTAAATATGGTTGCACCTGCTGGCCGGAAAAGCTTTTCCACAATATCTCCAGTGGGCATCAGCCACAAGCGGGTGAACGGATTCTCGAAGAAAATGGCCAGCAGTAAAAAGAATGCCAGGGTAGTCAGCACGACGACGGTTACCCAGGGGAGAAATTCCCGATCGCGCGTCCAATCTCGCATGGCAATCGCGGTGGCAAATATGGCCATCAGCCAAGACCAAAAGACAAGCGAACCCGGCTGACCGCCCCACAAGGCGGTAACTTTCAGATAGGCCGGCATACTGCGACTGGTGACCTGGGAGACATAAGCCACCTCAAAATGATTCTGCACCAGCAGAATGATGATCATGGTCGAGGCTACTGTCAGCAACGGGAAAGAGAGCATCATCGCATTTCGACCACTATCTATCCAGGCTTGCTCCTTCCGGGATTGTCCGAAAAGTGCAGCACCGATTCCAAAAACAGATACCAAGAATGCAAGGACCAAAGCCCCCAGGCCAAAGTTTACCAGGGTGTCAACCATCAGAGCTACTCCTTATCTTCTTACTAATTTCTATAAACAGCCGGGATGGCGCGCAGAAAACCAGCCACGCCATCCTCGCATCTTAATCTTATAAATCCTCGTTCCAGTTACGATTCAGCTTGTTCTGGAATAGCTTCGTCGTAACGCGTGGGGCATTTCAGCAGCAGTTCATCTGCCACAAACACCCCGTCTTCTCCCAGATGGCCGGTCATGATCGCCTGCGCTTCATTTTGAAGCAGATCCGGCATGACCCCGTAATACACGACCTGCATGCGGTTACGGGTGGGGTCATTGACGGCCTGGTTGAGTGCCATTGCCAAACCACCTTCTTCTTCGAGGATATCATTGTCGGCAGGCATATGGGCAACGGTGAAATGCAGGGTCAGGGTTTCAGCATCGTACTCAATCGTTTCACCGATCACTGCCCCAGCCACACGGGCAGGTGTGCCATAGGCATCTGCGCCACGCTCAAACAGTTCATCAATCGTAAAGAAATATTGTGCCCCAGCTGTGGTAGACGAGATAATCAGATAGACTACCGCAGCCAAGATGATCAATCCCCCAAAAATAAACTTCGAACGGTTGGGTTTTCCAACGGGTTGTTCAAATGAGTCTAAAGTTTCCACAGATAACCTCCAAATCATTCTTTCCATCGGAATTTCCGATCTGAAAGAGTCTACTAATAATCTAATTTTGTAAAGTATTCAGGCAAAATACTGTGCCACAGTAATCTTACCAAACATGTCCGAATAGGTCTATTACAGATGTACCTTTTATCTTGGGACATCTGTCACAAACCAAATACGGATTATAACCTTAATTTTGTACCGCACTCGCGGCAAAATTTATCTCCCGCTGAAGAGGGCGTTCCGCATTGATGGCAGAATATCCCTCCCGCTTTCCCATCACCAGAACGAGATCTGCTGCGAGAGGCAGTGCGCTGTTTCTTGCGTTTATAGCTGCCGGCAGTTTTTTGCGATTGGTTGTTACGGTAGAACAAGATCCCGCCCCCTACCAAAACCACAATGCCGGCCCCAATCAGGAGGTAGAGCCAGTCTGTATTCTGGTTGGGAACCGTAGCCGTCGGCTGAGAGAGGGAACTCGGTTCACCCGGTTGGATGTTGGCGGAAGCGAGGGTTGTATCACTTTTATTGTAGCTCAACGAAAGCTCAAATGTCTGACCGGCTGGCAAAGCACCCAAACTGCTGGCAAAAACCATCAGACCATCTGGCCCCACAACCCCACTACCCAGATCCGGCTGGATCGTAAAGCCGCTGGCATTTACCGGTTCTTTTATGCTGACCACAAAATTATCGATATCAAAATCTGAAACCCAGCGAAAATCGTAGGTGCGGGGTTGATCTTGCTGGCTGAGAGCCGTATCGTAGTATTCGACTTGGATCACAGGGAAATCGGCGGTCAGGGTAATCTCTGCCCAATCGCCNNCCGACGCTTTTCGGGATTCGCACCGTGACGTCCACCGGCAAAGGCTGATCCTGTGCCAGTTCAACGGTGTAGATCACCAGCATGGAAGGCTGGTCATATTCCGGCCACAACTGCACCTGTAAGACATCCACCGCCAATTCCCTTTGGGCCGCGGCTGGACTGGCAAAGGCAAGCAAAAAAATCAAACTGACAAGTATCAAATAACGTTTCATTTAAAGCTCCATTGAACACAAATTCTTTTAGCCAGCCAATTATAAGGAAAAGCAGGTAAAAAGGGAAGCACTCGCCAGGATCCTGCATCCCAACATACCACCCGGAGGCTTTATGTTCCTGGGGTATGATAGTGGCAAGGATCTCTTATTATCTATTTAAAGATATATAATTTCCAATATAGGAAGTTTTTTTGTTTTATGCTCTCAATCATTTTGCCAGCACTCCAGCAAATGGAGGTTGTAGATGAACAAACAATTTCTATTGGCGTGTGCCCTATTTTTGATTCTATTGACCAGCTGTGCTGCTCCTCAAAGAAATTATCTTACCAGTACGGAAGAAATCATCGGTGTTTATGCCTCAACCGGCGGGGCAACCTATGCCAGATTCAGTGAAGATGGCACGGTTCGCTTTGGACCAAGCCTGATGTTGGTGACCCACGAACCTTTGTATCCCCCCGGAGAATATTGGTTTGAAGGCCAGCAGCTTCACCTCTCGTCTAAGGATGACCCGGTGTGCGACAATTTTTCTGCTGTTTACCAAGTGGAAAAACAAGCAAACGGCGACCTTTGGTTCTTCGCCCAGGAGGACGGTTGCGACCACCGCCTCGTGGTCTTACAGGGTATCCTCGATCAGGAGACAGGGAACCCCTCCACCCGGTGGGTGCCGGTGGAGGAATAATCGTCAGATTGCCAGACGGATTAACCGCCAATTGCATCCCTCAGGCGCTGGGCCATTCTGCCGAAGTCAGGCGTGTAGCGCATCTCTTGTTTGCGCGGGCGCGGCAGATCGACCTCCAGATTCAAAGTAATGCGTGCCGGACGGTCAGAAAATGCCAGCACCCGGTCTGCCAAAAATATGGCTTCCCCAATATCATGGGTCACCATAAATACGGTTTTGCAGCGCGCCGTCCAAATCCGCAGCAGTTCGCCGGCCATACGCTCCCGGGTGAGTGCATCCAACGCACCGAAGGGTTCATCCAGCAGCAGCAGGTCTGGGTCGTGCACCAAAGCCCTGGCAATTGCCACGCGCTGCGCCATACCGCCGGAAAGGTCTCGCGGCAAAGCCTCCTCGAATCCCTGCAGTCCAACCAGCTCTATTAATTCCTGGGCAGCCGAGAGTGCGCTTTCTTGCGGCAAGTTTTGCAGTTCTAGTGGCAGGACAATATTCTCACGCACGGTGCGCCAGGGCATCAGGTTGGCTTTCTGGAAAACAATTCCCACACCTTTGCGCGGGCCAACCAATTCCTGCCCATCAAAGACCACCCGGCCAGACTGGTACCCGAGCAGGCCAGCCATGATGCGCAGCAAAGTGCTCTTTCCACTCCCGGACGGGCCAAGCAAACAGACAAATTCAGATTCGCGCACCTCAAACGAGATGCGGTTCAAGACCTTCAGACCGCCATTCCCATTTGGAAATGCGGCAGACAAGTCCTCAACTTTTACGATCGGTTCCGCCAAAACAGCTATCAAGACATCCTCATTTATTCCACAAACTGGTTTGTAAAGGCATCTTCAACGGGCACAGGCTCAGCCAACAAGCCCATATCCAGCAAAACATCCAGCATATTCTGCCAGGCCACCAGGTCGGAATGCCCCAACTGGTCCGCGCGCCAGAACCCGATCGATTGCTGCAGCACTTCCATCTGCACAGAGCTATCGGCCTCATCCAGACCTTCAACATATGCCGTACTGATCTGGTAAGC
The DNA here is from genome assembly GCA_003486225.1 of Chloroflexota bacterium. The sequence continues at coordinate 6,403 of DNGN01000319.1, read as the reverse complement.
CTCTTCAGGATCGGCGATGGTGTCGGCCAGACCCTTCAAAAAAGCCTGCACAAACCTGCGCACCATTTGCGGGTCATCCTGGATCAGATCTTCGTTGGTGATGATCCCGTTCCCGGCCAATTGAACGTAGTCTGCAACCCGGATGAGATCAATCTCATAGCCTTGTGCCCGCAGCTGGATCGGCTCGTTGGTCACATAGATCGCCACCGCGTCCACCTGGCCTGCCGCCAGAGCTTCGACCTGGTTGAATCCAATCGAATCCAGGGTGAGTTGCTCCTCTCCGACCCCTGCACTTCCCAGCAGGGCGCGCAGGCCGATATAGTTGGCACCATAAAGGCCGGGGAGACCCAAGTGCCTGCCGACCAGGTCCTGAGGGGTTTTGATGCCGGCCTCGGTCTTTGCCGCCACACCCACCGGGAAGTCCTGGAACCAGGCCGCCACATATTTAACCGGCACACCCTGTGACCTTGCAAGCAAAACCTGCTCGCCGGAAACCACGGCAAAAGGCAGCGTGCCCTGCCCTACCAGAGAAACCCCGTCCGTCTCAAAACGGTAATCGAATTCCACCTCAAACCCGGCTTCGGCAAAATAGCCTTTTTCCACGGTCACATACAGCGGTGCAAACTGAATATTCGGGATATAGCCCAAAGGCAGCGTGATCGGCACGATGGGTATATCGCTTGCCAGCGAATCCTCACCAAGATCACCCCGGTTCGTGCATGCTGTTAGTAGAATCACAAGCATGAGCAATACAAGCCAGCGACTTTTCATACCTCGTTCTCCATTGTCATTAAGCTCTCTTCCTTAGGGCGCTGCTGCCATGCTAGCAGCCTGCGCTCAATTAACACCACCAGCCCGTACAGCACCAGGGCCATAAAAACCAGGCTGAAAACTGCCACAAAGACCAATGCGATATCGTACTGCCCGCGCCCGACATTGATCAGGAAGCCCAAACCGCGGTCAGAACCGACAAATTCTCCCACCACGGCCCCGATCACCGCCAGGGTTGCCCCAATCCGCAAACCGCCCAATAAGACCGGCAAAGCAGACGGGACTTCCAGTTTGGAAAAAATTTGCCACCTGCCAGCCTGGAGCGAACGCATCAGATCGTACAGGTCCTCGGGTACAGCCCGCACGCCAACCACAGTGTTGATCAAAATCGGAAAATAAACAATCAGGGCGCAGGTCAGCACTTTGGATAGCATGCCGGGACCAAACCAGATGATCAGCAGGGGCGCGATCGCCACAATCGGCACCGATTGGCTGGCGACGATATACGGTGATAGGATACGCTCCAAATGGGGTGATTTTGCCAGCAGATAGCCAGTTCCTGTGGCCACGGTCGCACCGAGTATCAGGCCTGAGATGACCTCGAACAGGGTGATCCCAAAATGCCGGAACAGGCTGCCGTCTTGCAAGGTGCGGATAAATCGGGCCATGATCAAACCTGGTGTGGGCAGGATAAAAGGCTCTAAATCTCCAATCCACACGATCAGGTACCAAATGAAAATCGTCAGCGCGAGGGTGAAAGGCAACAAGGCTAACCCATTCCCCCGCCAAATTATCTTCATTTTACGTTTGCTACCTTTTTCCATACTGCACCTGATCAGAATAATCGGTTCCTTATCCAAGGGGCAGCAGGCGAAGGCAGACCCGCGATCTGCAAAAAAAGTCCCGAAAACATAATTGCTTTCGGGACTTGACGCCAGACAACATGTGCAAAATATCACAAAGTGTGTTCACGGTTTTTGCACAGCCTTCTTTCATCCGGACTATACCGTCGGCCCCGGAGTTTCACCGGATCCTGCAAGCAGTTCCCTGCTCGCTCGTGGGCTATACCACCGATCGGGAATTGTGGATCCATACTTTCACCACTCACCCTGCCCCGAAGGTTGGTTGGCCCAACCAATTGGTTGGGCCAATCTTGATATTCAATTCTTTCTGGATTATAGCGTTTTGCTGGTACAGGGTCAATAGTAACTTCCTGAACAAATTCAAGCACCCATGCAAGAGCATCTCCGATCTCAAGCGCTGCTCTATTCCTGCACCTGGAATAAAAAAAAGCGCAGCAGGTTGCTGCGCTTCTCTCAATAATGAAACAGCAAAGATTACTTTGCCTTCTTGAGGACTGGGAGGCCGCTCTTGGTTTCAGAAACCACGTAACCAGCTGGAACTGCATCCAAGGCACCGTCTTTCACCTCACCGGCAAAAAAGTAGATCATGCGCTCGCCACCACCTTTTAAGGTGGTCATGCGTCCATGCAGGAAATAAGTTTTCCCTTTTGTGTTTGTGTGACTAAAGGCCATAGGTATCCTCCTTTCAGGGCAGATTTGACCATTGATCTTATTATAGTAAACTTTCTCAAGTTTACAAGGTTTTGGTAGGGGCAAATTCAGCCCAATTATCTCCAAATTCAGGCGCTCTCGCCACCCGTTTTTCCCTCACCCTGCTCCTGGAATGCCCTCCAAGGCACCCTCAATTCCTGTCCTCAGCCCCAAATTTTTATCGCTCCACGCGTTTGACCCTATAAAAAACGAGGAGCGCTGTAGCGCTCCTCGTCTTGGCTTTTACACTGGAAAACTGTTTAAATCAGGCAGCCTCGCCGCCTTCGACCGATTCAATCTGGGTCAAAGTATCGGTGATATAGGTTTCTGCCATCAGCATATTGTTTCCGGCTCGCTTGATGATATTGAGGATCGTGCTCATCTTGGAGATCTCTTCCAGCTGCTCGTTTACGAACCAGCGCAGGAATTCCTGGGCGATATAATCTTTTTCCTCAGCTGCAATGCTCATCAGGTTGTTAATCTGTTTCGTGACTGTCACTTCCCAATCCAAGGCCGTCTGAACTGCTTCCACGGGCGAACCAAAATCTTTGCGCGGTTTTGCAATCGCCGGGATATCTACTTCGCCGCCGGCATCCAGCACATATTTCAGCAACTTCATGGCATGGAAGCGCTCTTCATCTGCCTGATCAAAAAAGATCTGGGAAAGTTTCAGCATATCCTCAGATTCAAAATAAGAGGCAATCTGCAAATACTCCAGGCTGGCGCCAAATTCATTTCCAACCTGGGTATTGATTGCTTTTTCCAATTTTTCGCTAATTAGCATTTGTTTCTCCTTTTAAAGTTTCAACTTCCGTCCTGATTTGATTATATCACCTTGCCCAACCAAAATTCTGACTACTTTTATGCATAACCAGGGTTTAAAAGGCGTAGAGAAAAAACTGCCCGATTTAAAAAAACAACCCCGAGGAATCAGGGTTGTCAGGAAAGTCAAATCTGCCNNCTGACCGGCTTTTTCCAGGAACTGCGCCAGATGGTCTTCCGGCACGCTCAGCAGTAAACCACCGCTGGTCTGGGGATCGAAGAGCAGCATTTGCTCCCATTCTTCCCACTGCCCGTTGAATCGCACCTGGTCTGCAAAATACAGCCGGTTATCCGAAGCACCGCCAGGGAAGGTCCATTGTTGCGCGTATTTTGCGGCCCCAGACACGAAAGGCAGCTTGCTGTAGTCAAACTGCAGCCCCACCCCGGAAGCAGACGCCATTTCAGCGGCATGCCCCAGCAGGCTGAAACCGGTGATATCGGTCCCGCCGCGCAAGCCAAACTCCAGCGCCAGTTCTGAGGCTTGCTTATTCAGGCGCTTCATCCAGCCAACCACTTCGGCGACATCCTCTGCGGCGGCTTTTTGCTGTTTGAGGGCGGTGGTGGACACGCCGAAACCAAGGGGCTTGGTCAGGACCAGCACATCCCCAGGGCGGGCACCGCTTTTGGAGATGATCTGTCCGGGGTGTACGAACCCCAAGACAACCAGGCCGTATTTGGGCTCTTCATCCTGTACCGTATGTCCGCCTGCCAGGGCAACTCCGGCTTCTTTCGCCACCTGTGCCCCGCCCCGCAAGATCTCTGAGCCTACTTCCGGCGGCAGCTGGGGCGGCAGGCAGGCAATATTGAGGGCCAGGAATGGTTTCCCGCCCATGGCGTACACATCCGAGAGGCTATTTGCGGCTGCAATTGCACCATAATCATACGGGTCATCCACCACCGGTGTGAAGAAATCTGTAGTGACCACCAGGGCTCGTTCGGCATCTAAACGCCACACAGCAGCATCGTCCGGATCATCCAGGCCTACCAGCAAATCCGGGAACGACTGCCCCTGAAAAATATCTTTAATCGGTCGCAGTACCTGCGACAGCACGTCCGCGCTTAACTTCGAGGCTCAACCAGCGCAGCGAGCATAGCTGGTCAGGCGAATCTGTTTTCCGGAGGGGGTATCAGCGGGTTTCGTACTCATCTCAAAGGCTCCCAAATAGATAATAAAACTGCGGGCAAAGTTTGCCCGCAGTAGGTTGTAAACTCACAGCAGCAAACTGCTGGATTTTACCATATTCATGCCCAGTAAAAACTACGGCACAACCGGGGTTACAGACTGTGTAGCATCCGGCAGCGGCAGCAGGAATGGGTTATCTCCCGGCAGCAGCATGACGCTGATATTCGGAGAGATCTTTTCGATATACTGCAGTTGGAGTACTTCCGGATTGGCGGCAAGCACTTGCCCAAGCAGTTCCAAGGCCTGGGCTTCTGCCTGAGCCTGGATCAAGCGGGCTTCCGCTTCAGCTTCTGCCTGGATGATAAGTTTTTTGGCGTCACCTTCTGCCCGGATCACCACGGCATCTGCCTCACCCTGGGCTTGCTGACGGGCTTGCTCAGCTTCCTGACGGCGCTGGTCCACCACAAAGGCAGCTTGTTGCGCCAGCTGCTCTGCAATCTGCTTCTGTTCTACCGAAGCAGCATACTCATCCGAAAAGGCTATGTTGCGCAGCACAAAATCCACCAGCAAGAATCCTTCGCGTTCAAGCCTGCTTCTCATATCCACATTGATCTGGTCGGTCAGGGCTTGGCGTTTGGTGGAGTAAACCTCTTCAATCCCATATTGCGAGACTGCGTCTCGGATCACACCGCGGGCAATGGTCCGGATCAACCCATCCAGGTATTTATCTTCCCATCGGATATGCACATTGACCACCTGGTTCGGATCAATCGCAAAGATCAGGGAAGCATCCACCCGCACCAGCTGGCCATCCGACGTCCTGGCCTCGATCGAATCATCACCCTGCCGGTCGCCTTCCAACGTGGCAATCGACATGGTGTAATTCTGGCGGGAGATGGTATAGGTCACCACCCGGTCGAAGAAAGGCACAATCCAGTTCAAGCCTGGCTGGAGTGCATTTGGCCGCACACCGCCTTCTCCCAGAGCAGAAACCACCACCCCGCGTTCCGTCGGCTCAATAAAGACCAAACCCGCAGACAACACGTTCATCAAAAGGGCCAACACCAGGACAATCACCACCATTGGGACAACCCCTTTGGTAGTTTTATCGCGTGCCGCTCGCACAACGACAAATACAATCACACCGAAAAGAGCCACCCACGAAAACGCGGCCAGGCTCCTTACAACCATGATTAGATTCATATACTTCCTCCATTCTTAGGGTAATTGGTACAAATACACTATCATTATATCCGTAGATTGTTAATGAAATGTAAAATTCATTTTGATAGACACCCTACTAACTATGGGGATTGGCTACTCCCAGCCTGTGAAACGATCAAATGGCATATTGTCTCGTAACCTGAACCATGTTAACATCCTAATATGAATCTTCGCTATGCGACTCTGGTCGAGATACAGCAGGATCACGATGGCAGCCGCAAGGCGGTCATCGATTGGCCCGGCGGAAAAAAACCGCTCCCCGGCCAGTATCTTCAGGCCTTCAACCCGGCTGAACCAGATACGCCGGCCGCAGTCACGCTCTACCCTGGTGGATTACCAGAACCAGATCTGGCCCCCAGCAGATGGACAACCGCCCCCACGATTCCAATTACCTGGAACCCTTCCGATCAGGTCTTACTCCGCGGCCCGCTTGGCAATGGGTTTAGCATCCCTTCAGGCCCAGCCAGGGTTGCCCTGGCAGCCTTTGGCGACCTGGCTGATTATCTGCTGCCCGTCGCAGGGCAGGTGCTGGCCGCCAAAGGGGAAGTGGCTTTGTTCACCGACAGCTCATTCCCCCAGCTTCCAGCCAGCATTGAAGTCAATCCTCTCAGCACCCTGGCCGAGGGAATTCGATGGGCAGACTATCTGGCAAGCTGCACTGCTTTGCAGATGGTGCCCGAGACAAGATCGATCTTGCGAAAAATGGGGGCCAGACCCAACAGCGAGGTCTTGGTGCTCAGCCCGATGCCCTGCGGCGCGCTGGCTGCCTGTGGTATTTGTGCGTTCAAATCTGGAGATGGAAAAAGCCGGTTAGTGTGTGAGGAAGGGCCGGTTATCCCCTGGCAATACCTTTAGCAATTCATCCAGCAAGAGCAGGTTAAATTAAAAGAGGTGCTGCATGCAGCACCTC
>DNGN01000193.1 GCA_003486225.1 Chloroflexota bacterium | reverse complement strand
GAGTTGGTGGATGAGTTTCGGGATCTGCAGCAGGTGCTTTATGCACATGACCAATACAGCGTCTTGCTGATCTTCCAGGCCATGGATGCTGCAGGAAAAGACAGCACCATCCGGAACGTGCTTACCGGTGTCAATCCGGCGGGCTTTCAGGTGTTCTCTTTTAAAGCTCCCAGCGCTGAGGAATTGGACCATGATTTTCTCTGGCGGACTGCAAAAAGGTTGCCCGAACGGGGACGCATCGGGGTTTTCAACCGCAGCTATTACGAGGAAGTGCTGGTGGTGCGCGTGCATCCTGAATTTCTCGTAGGACAGAAGCTGCCCTTCTCACCAGCCGATATGCCCGATTTTTGGCCAGCGCGTTATGCCTCGATTGTAGAGCACGAAGCCCACCTGGCGCGTTCTGGCACGGTGATCCTAAAGTTCTGGCTCAATGTATCCAAAGCAGAACAGAAAGAGCGGTTTTTATCCCGCCTGGACGAACCTGAAAAGAACTGGAAGTTTGCTGTCAGGGATGTTCAGGAGCGCGGGCATTGGGATGAATATATGCAGGCCTATGAGCAGATGTTGCAGGCCACCTCCCGCCCCTGGGCTCCCTGGTACGCTATCCCGGCAGACAGCAAGCCCTTTATGCGCCGCACGGTTGCAGATCTGGTCGTACAGAATCTAAAATCACTGGATATGGCCTACCCTCAGGTGGATCCCAAGGAAAAAGAACGTTTTGATCAGATGCGCTCCCTGCTGGAACAAGAGTGAGGTCTGGCAAAGAGTTTTCGTAAAAAGAGAAGCGGGTTTAAATCAAGTATAATTATCCCGGATTTGAAATTTTTATATTCCGAATCGTGCCTGGTTCGACAGAATTTTTAATAGGAGATCAAAATGGACTGGTTGCTAAGTTTAATTATTTTTGTTGTTTTGGTGGTGATCGTTTGGTGGGCGCTTTCTCGTCAAGCAGATTCTGAGGTAAATGTTGGGCATCACCATCAGGCGGATGAATCTGCCCGAGATGACCTGACCAAAATTGAGGGAATCGGCCCGAAAGTGCAGAGCTTGCTTAATGATGCAGGTGTCACGACTTTCTCGATCCTGGCTGGTACCGCCCCCGAACGTTTGGATGAAGTGTTGAATGCCGCTGGTTCAATCTATAAGGCCATGGAAAAGAAATCCTGGCCGACCCAGGCTGCTTTGGCGGCTGAAGGCAAATGGGACGAATTGCAGAGGCTGCAAGAAGAATTGATTGGCGGAAAATAGATGGTTCCTGTTCACTAAAATGGAAAACCCCCGAATTTTTCGGGGTTTTTTTCTATCCGTAGGGCAATCGTCGGGTAAAAGGTGCCAATTTGGGGGGGATGCGTCAAGCAAAGAACTGCGTAGGCGGTTAAGATAGAGACACTTAGGGAAACCTCTCTTCTCCTCCTTGACAAGGGCCGGACTACCAAAACCCGGCTTTTGTCTGTTAAAGGGTCAGTGCTCAGAATCTTCTTGCTCGCCAAATAGCTTCAGCCAGTCATCCACCTCAGTGCTGCTGATCTCCGGTGTGTCCTTTGAGCCGCTGGAGGTGCCTTCTGCCATCAATTCCCGGCTAAAATCCTCCGACGAAATTGTTCTGGCTCGGGCGCGCTTGGCTGAAGCGAGCACCTCTCTATCAGAGCTGACGACTGTCCAGTTGGCTGCTTCTCTTCCCAGTCGTTTTAGATGGCGCGCAATCGCCATATCGGCGGTTTCTCCTGACCGGACAAAACGGGCGATAACCTTGCCGTGCACGCGCGCCCGGGCATGGCCGCTGGAGGAGTGGTCAAAATATACTTCGGCGTCTTTCTGCATCTGGAGACAATAATTTTGCAGCAGTTCGATCAATTCTTTCTCATCATCGAGNNTCGGCAGTCACTACCTGGGCAGTGGTGTCCATTTTTTTGCGGAACTATTCCCCCCAGGAAGGGCCCTCTGTGCCAACCCTGGTGAGGCAGACCGATGCCGGTGATGGAGAATTGTTAATCACCCAGCCGGTCGCCTCGAGCATTGACCAGCCAGAAGAGCCGTTAGATGTAGTGCCAGAGTTGTTGGAGATCGAGAGTGTGATCGGCATTGGTGAGCTGGATACAGAGCGCGTCATCCTGCAGCACATTGGCGAAAAAGAGGTTTCTCTGCTTGGCTGGCAGCTGCAAGATCAGGACGGGCACGCCTTTACCTTTCCAGCGCTGACCATCTTCAGCGGCGGTGCGGTGACCATCTTCAGCCGAAAAGGAACCAGCACTGTGGTTGAATTATATTGGGGGCTGGATGAGGCCATCTGGCAGGCTGGTGAAAAAGCATTTTTATTTGATCCACAGGGGGATGTTCAGGCTGTTTATACCATCCCCTAGTCAGGACAGGCGCATGGCAAATCTGGACCGCGCGATTGAAAAGATCATTCAGAACGCGATAGAAGATGGGGCTTTTGAGAACCTGCGCGGCAAAGGCAAACCCTTGAATTTACGCGAAAATCCATTGGTGGCAAAAGAATGGCGCATGGCGTATTCTATGCTGGAGCAAGAAGGTTTTGCGCTGCCTTGGATGGAGGACCGCAAAGAGATCGAGCAAGAACTGCAGCAAGCCCAAAAAATGCTCCGGCAAACCTGGGATTGGCGTGCAGCCAAGTTAGCCCAAGGGGAGACTGGCCCTCTGGTGGAAAGTGAGTGGCGAAAAGCCCAGGCTCGTTTCAGTGATGTGGCTGCAGCCCTCAACAAACGTATTGAGCGCTATAATGCCCAGATCCCGGCGGACATCTTTTACCGCCCGCGCATCAACATTGAGCAGGAAATTGCGGAACTTTCCAAGACATGAACTGCCAGGATCCCATGATTAGAGCGGTACGCCGGATCGAGAGTGTTTTGCTTGCCAAGACCTTCACCCTCTGATAGACTTTAATATGTCCCCAGCATTCCATTTGTCTGTTTTCCAGCCCATGCCGGGAATTGATTTTTTTAGCCCGAACCAGCCAGCTACCTTGCTGATTGCTGTTCACCAATAACTATCAACTGATCATGATTTACGACGACTAAAATATGACACAAGCATTCTATCGTAAATGGCGCCCTGCGAAATGGGATCAAGTGGTTGGCCAACAACATGTTGTCCAGCCGCTGCGGAACGCCGTAGCCGCGGGTAAACAAGGGCATGCCTATTTGTTCGCCGGGCCGCGCGGTACGGGTAAAACCACGGTGGCGCGCATCCTGGCCAAGGCGGTGAACTGTTTGGATTCAGATCTGGCTGCACGTCCCTGTGATCAGTGTGCGCACTGCCAGGCGGTCAGCGCAGGCAGTTTCCTCGACCTGATCGAGATCGATGCGGC
>DNGN01000093.1 GCA_003486225.1 Chloroflexota bacterium | reverse complement strand
TGATGCTGACGGCCAAGGATACCGTCTCGGACCGGGTTCTGGGGCTGGATGCCGGGGCTGACGATTATATGGTCAAACCGTTTAACTTGGATGAACTCCTGGCGCGCATCCGTGCACTCTTGCGCAGAACGCGCCCCAATCGCCCGGCAATTTATGAATTTGACGATCTGATCCTGGATACCGGTGCTCGCCAGGCGCGCAGGGGTGAACGCACCATTCAGCTCACCGGAAAAGAGTATGAATTGCTGGAGTTCTTTATGCGTCACCCGCGCCAGGTGCTCACGCGTGAAATGATCTACGAAGAAGTTTGGGGATATGACTTTGGCGGCGACAGCAATATTATTGAAGTCTATATCCGCTATTTACGCCAAAAAATAGAAGCCGAGGATGAGCACCGCCTGATCCATACGATGCGTGGGATGGGATACGTACTGCGAGAGCATCCCTAAAGGTAGTTTATTCTCGTATGTCAATCCAAATGCGCTTAGCGATGTTTTATACTGCCCTTGTGGGGGTGGTCTTATTTGCATTTGGATGGGCAATCTATAATCGATCCACTCAAATATTGGAGCAGCAGATCGATGTGCGCTTGGAATCTGCCGTCAAAGATGCAAGCTACCTGCTGCGCAACCAGCAATTTCGAGATGTGCTGATTACCTACGATTCCACCATTTTGCTGCAGTTGTATGATAACGATGGCGAACTGATCCGGACGACCGAGACCACCATCGAACAGCTCTCCGGCCGGTTCATTGATCCGCTGGGCTTTGAAACCGCGCGTGATTCCCGCAATACATTCTCCAATGAACTGGTAATTGATGGTTTCCATTACAAAGCCCTGTCTGTTCCGATGATGGTCGATGATCGCAATATTGGGGTTTTGCAAGCTGGAACCAGCCTGGCCGCCGTGGATGAACTGCGTGCGGATCTGTTGCGCTCCTTGGTCCTGATCGGCATCCTGATCACCACCCTGGCAGCTGCTTTTGGGTATTATTCGACCCGCTCTGCCCTGATCCCGCTGGCGACCGTTACCCAGATCGCTTCTGAAATTACAAAAGCGGATGACCTGTCGCTTCGCATCCCGCAGGAGCGTACTCCCCCAGACGAGGTTGGGGCATTGATTACCGCATTTAACCAAACCATGGAGCGGCTGGAGCATCTATTCAACGCCCAGCGCCGATTTTTAGCTGATGTGAGCCATGAGCTGCGCACGCCGCTGACGGTGCTGCAGGGCAATGCCAGCCTGATGCGTAAAACCGGCAATTATGATCGGGAGGGCTTGGAATCCATGAGCAAAGAGATTTCCAGGCTGACCCGCATGGTAGAAGATCTGCTGCTTATGGCCCAGGCTGAATCCGGGCGCTTGGAATTGAATATGAGGCCGGTGGAGCTGGATACGCTACTGCTGGAGGTCTATCAGCAGGCCTGTATCCTTGCCGGAGATACAAAACAGATCCGGATTATGGATATTGACCAGGTGCTGGTGGTTGGTGATCAGGACCGGCTGAAGCAGGTTTTGCTCAACCTGGTGAGTAATGCGATCAAGTTTACCAAACCAGATGGCAGGATCGATCTGAGCCTCAGGATTGTTGGGAATGAGGCTTGCCTGGAGGTGNNAGAACCAAATTGATCGATTATGATCAGAAAGGGTTTGGCTTGGGGCTCTCGATCGCGTATTGGATCATGCTGCGCCATGAGGGCAAAATCGAAGTGAATTCGGTGTATGGAAAAGGTGCCACATTCACCATGCGCCTGCCTCTGGCCTCCTAAAAGAATTAGAAAACCAGCAAACAAGAGGTCAAATTCAGGGATTAAGTCCCAGTCTCTCTTCCGCCTGCCTGCACAGGCTGGCCCCGCCAGCTGCCATCCACTCATCTAGTCTTGGGCTGTGTTCCTTGGAGTGACTTGCATCTTGATAAATCCCCGTACCCCAGTAGGTATAGCGGATGGTTTCCTGCGGCCAGGAGACCTCAGGCTTGGCAGCTGTTCCAATCCCGCCGTTGTAGCCAGCGAAGGCAAGCCGGACATCCTGGTATGTGTTCAGGGCTTGGCTGAGGTAAGCCATGCCGCGCTTGGCATTGGTGTTCGGGCTGTATGGAGCTTCCTCGGCTGAAAAATGGTAGGGCATGACCTGGAAGAGCCCCATGGCACCCGCTCGCGATAGAGCCTGGGGGTCGCCGCAAGATTCAATCTGCATGATGGTGGCGACCAGGTTTGGGTCCAGACCTGAATCATTTGCCCAGCGCAAGATTTCCCGCTCCCAGTAAAGAACAGATGGGGCAAAGAACGCTGCCAGCTGAGATGACTGGGGAACTGGATCAGCCAAGACTGCCTGGGCGCTATTGGGGATGGCTTCAACGATCAGGTCCCACGGCCGGGTAGTCTCGCCGGTTAGGAGTTGGAGAATAAATGCCAGCCCCAGTATTATGAGTAAGGGGGTGAAGAGAGCAGAAAAACAACCTCCACGTGGCTGAGTGGAGGTTGTTTTGGTGCGGTTCTTCCTGTAATGAGATGAACTGCCCATGCCTTATGTATCCTTGATGTTTGTGCTCAGCCTGAATAATCCTGGTTGTATTCGCTGGGGTTGCTGGAACGGCTGGATTTCGACTGCATTGAGATCGGGTGGTAGGTTGGTTCCGGTCGGCTGCGGTTGGTAGATGGGCGGAATGAGGTTTGCGTTGCCGGGCGACGGTTGGGGGTAGCCGGGCGGCTGTAGCTGGTGCTGGTACGTGGCTTGCGCCGGATGTTTTGTGGCTGGCTCTGCATGGCGGAGGATCTCACCTGTAAGCCGCGATAGGCTGTGGGGGAGTCATCTTGCGAAAATATGCGGTCACCTGCCACGCTGAAGGTGCCGATGATCAGCACTCGGATCAGCCAGACGATAATCGCTACAAAGATAGGCACCACTTTTAGCAGGGTCTCGCGCGGAACAACTGCATTGCCCAGGGTTTGGTGGTTAAGGATCGCAATCGAGACACCCCACCAGGTCAGGGCTGCATTCATCGTGGCTGCCAGCAGCCAGGCACCGAATAAATACCAAACTTCATTCGGCTCATCCTCCCCTTGTTCTGGAGTGAAGAGACGTGCGATGCCTGCAAAGTCTATTCCACAGAAGGCGATTGCCAGGATGGTGGCCCAGCGCATGCCAAGGAACTTCAAATCACCCAACAGATCGCTCATCGCAAAATCTGTTGTGCTGTAGTTGAAGATTTCAAATGCAATCAGGGCGCCGAGGATGAGGATCCCCCACATTAGTCCACGGCTGATGCGTTTGCTCTGCAGAAAATTGGGAATATTTGATTTTGTTGCCATCAGGGACCTCCTATTGTCCATTGGTCAATCGAGTTCTTTAGAACAAGATTAGAACATGTGTTCTTTTGATGATTATAGAACACGTGTGCTAAAATGTCAATAGGCAATCCTAACTTCCAGCAGATCAATTTTTTTGGATATGTTTGCAGATTATCCCGCTTTTCTATTCCCCATAGGCAGTCCCGATCCTCTCAGGTTTTGATGGGCGAACAGCTCATCCATCCAGGTCAAAACTGATCACGACCTGCTCCTGAGCGCTGGTTTCAACGGCCGGAAAATACTGGCGCACCCAGTCGATCGCCTCCCGCCCCTCCAGGCCATATACCATTCTGGTCAGCAGGGCCATGAACAGTCCTGTTCGGCCGCGCCCGGCAAAGCAGTGTACGGCAATGTTCTCTCCATGATTGGCTTTTTCGAGCACCTGGTTCAGCACAACTCTCAACTCATGCAGGTCATCAGGTGTGTCAAAGTCCACAATCGGAAAATGGATCACATCCATCCCTTTCTCGTTGTAAACTTGCTTCAAGTCTTTCTGGGTGTAATGCACATCCTCACCTGGCTCGGTCAACATTACGACCGTTTTGATCTTTGCGTGCAGGTATTCATCCAGGGTTGATGATTGTTCATCGAAAGTCGCAAAGGGCATCGGGCTGCGGTAAATATTCCCTGGCAGGTTGAACGGCATGTGGGTTAAGTTATTCATGGGATGATTCTTGTCCAGCCTTCAATCGTCTGCATGTTCTACGGTGAACACATGCGCATACAGGCTGGCGATCCACTGTTTGCCTTCCTGGGTGACAGAGAGATACCGGATCGCATCCTTGATATACGGGTTGACGATATTCCAGAAAAAAGCGGCATAGGTTTTACTCAGATCTCCGGGTGCCTGGTAGCCAAGCGCCTGGTTGGCTTTCGTTTCCTCAAATTCGTAGAACAAAGCTGGCGTTTTACGCAGATAGTTGGGGTCTCCCAGCTGGCCGATAAAATCTGCCGCTCGCGTAAGGCCTGCAAAACCATTGGTGTCGGCATAGGAGGAATGGTCTGGGGGAGGGAAGCGCGTGAGTTCAATGTAAGCTGTGATCGCATCCACATCTACCAATTGGTCAACACTGCCGAGTAATTTTTTGCCAAAACGCTCACGTACAAACTGCTTACTGCGGTCCACATGGAAAGGTGTCAGGGCAATGTCCGTACCTCCCTCAGGCAGGTCCACCATCTGGTTATCGATCCCGGTCGCGCAGGCATTTCCGCTATCCTGGCGCAGCACGCCTCTAACATACCCGATATCGTGGCANNGTCCAGCCGATCATATTCCCGATCTCGGGTTCCAGGCTGCTGTAGGTGCGGTAGTACGCTTTTTGGACTTCCTCAACCAGATAATTGATCATCAGGCGGGATAGGTTGATCATGTGCGACCTCCGGTAATGATATTGCATCACCATTATACGACGCAGCACTTCTCAGGAGGATAGGATAATAGTAGCAATTGTGTGACAGTTGAATAAGGTCCGTATTTGCCAGAAAAAGCGTCAAACTAAAATTAGAGAGCTTGCAGGCTTTGCTCTAGCGGGACAATATTTGTTCAACGCGTTCCGCCTGTGGACCACTCAGTTTGTGGTGCACATCAACCTGTGGGAAAGGCATCTCGATGCCCGCCTGGTTCAGGGCGTTGTAGATGGCCGAATTGACCTTGTCGAACATCCGCCGCGTATCAACATAAGAATCCAGCCACCAGCGCACGCGGAAGACCAGAGAGGATTCGCCAAATTCGAGGAACAGCGCTTCCACCGGACGTTCGGAATCCACTCCCTCAACTTTGCTGGCAGCGTTTACGAGGACCTGTCTGGCGGCTTCGATATCGGTGCCATACGCCAGCCCGACATGGATTTCGATGCGGTAATCCGTGTTCGGGTAAGCGTAATTAACCACCAGGCTCTTGCTGATCACCGAATTGGGCACGATCACCATCCGGTTATCCCGCGTGCGGATGCGTGTGCTGCGTAAGCCGATGTCTTCTACGTCCCCCCAGGTGTCCAGTTCCAGAATCTCAATCCGGTCGCCGATGCGGAAAGGCCGGTCGACCATGATGATGATCCCGCTGATGGTATCTGCCAGGGCAGCCTGGGCGGCCAGGGCAACAGCCAGAGACCCGATCCCCAGGGTCGTCACCAGACCACTGATCTCCACATTGAAATGCCCCAGCACGATGATCCCCATGATGACCACCAGGACAATCAAGAGGATGCGGCGAATGAACGGGACCATCTGATCGTCTACCGGGGTGTCTGTTTTTGCTGCGACCGTATCTTTGTACCAGTGGGCTACGGTGTTGGTCAGGCGCCAAAGCGCTACGGTGACCAGCAGGCTGTAGAGAACAAAAGTGATATTGTCAATTTGGGCTTGATAATTCGAAACCAGGAAATCTAACCGCCCGAGGGCAGCCTCAAGCGTCAGCATGATCACCAGCCAGTACAGCGGTGGGCGAACAGCATCCAACACCAAGTTGTCCAGGGTGGATTTGGTGATCCCGGTGATCCGGCCGATGATTTTATCCAGGATGAAGGTGAGGATTGGTCTGGCCAGCACAAGGGCTGCAACCACAATTCCAGCTGAGATCCCAATTTGTTGCCATTCCGCTGGGCTAAGATTAAGAAAGGTCATCAGTTGCCTCCTAAGCATATGAATAAAATGGACGAAAAGGATTGGTATTTCCCTATCATACCCTATGAAACAGCCGGTTTTGGAAATTTAAGGGCAAACCACGCCAATGATATTCATCCCAAAAGATTGACGACTGCCTGTTATAATGGATTAGCTTCGTGATAGATTTCGTGCCAAAAAATGGTGTCGCCAAGGCGAGAATCGGTCCGGACTGCGAAAACCAAATATTAGAAAAATGCAAAGGCAGCATAAGATGCTACGTGATTGGAAGAATAAAATAGCGGCTTTACTGCTCGGTTTAACAATAACCGGGGTCGTGCTTGCAGGTGTCCTGAACCCTGTGCAGGCTGCCCCCGCCTATCAGCTGACTCCCTTCCCCACACCAACCCCGGGGTTGGATGGGCGCATTCTGTATACCGTTCAAGCGGAGGATACCTTGTGGCGTATCTCGGCAGTCACTGGTATTTCTTTGGATGAACTGCGCCAGCTTAACAACCTGGACGTGGATGCTGTCATCCGACCAGGCCAGGTGCTCCTCTTGGGTTTGGCCAGCCCGTTCCAGCCGACCCCTGAACCCGGATCAACCCAGGCTGTCCCCCAGCAGCCCCTGGTCACCCCTTCGCCTACGCCCCTGATGGATACCAGCGCGATTTGTGCCCTGCTGTACCTGGATGTAAATGGCAATGCCATCCGCGAAGAGAATGAGATCGCACTGGCAGACGGTGAGGTCAGTGTAACCGAACGCCTGGGCGCTTATTCCAACAAAGGCACAACCTCCTTCCAGGACGAACCGATCTGCTTTGAACAGATCCCTCCGGGTGAATATATCATCACCATGGCACTGCCGGGTGGGCTGAACCGTACCACTACGCTGAGCGTGACGGTTTCTTTATTACCTGGAGATACTTCCTTTATAAACTTTGGGGCCCAGCCCGCGGGGGCCTTCCCCACGCTTGTGGACACTGCCGGCGAATCTGCCTCAGGCAGCGGCGGGTCTGTCCCATTGGTTGTGATCCTGGGAGTATTCCTCCTCCTGGGCGGTATTGGCCTGGGAGTGTGGGCTGCTCTCAGTAGCCGACGGCGGTTCTCAGCAGATCAGGATTAGTGTTGGCCGCCAGATAGGCTTTTAAGAGTTGTTTTGCGCTGTCTAGCAGGTGATGGTAGACAGCATGCTCCTGGGGAATGCCGAAGATAGAAAAAACCAGCTTATCCTCAAAGTTATGGATGTCCTCAATCCCATTCTCTGCTGAACGGCGCGACCAGTCCAACAGCATTTTGATCACTTCTGGCGTCAGGAAGGCCTGCATCTGTTCAGGCGGGTTGGAACAGATCGTATAGATGTCATCCAGCTCTTGGATCCCGGTGACGACCTTATGACGCATCATCTGCAGTTCAAGTGGATCCAGCTTCACAGTCGGCGTGATTCTAAATTTAAAAGAAGGTCTGGGCAGATCGCAGAATTGGGCGAAGGTATAGTAGCCGGGTTTGGCAGACAGTGTGCCGGTATAGGCATGCGAGATGAGAACTGGGGTTCCCTGATACCAGAGTTTGAGGCTTGGGCGAAGCGATAACCCACCGGTCTCTACTTCCCCACCTTCTTTTTCAGCCACATTTTTGTAGGTGGTGGTGATGACCTGCAAGCGTTTGTTGTAAACCAGCCAGCTAATAAATGCTGCAATCAGGACCACCCCTGCAATGATTAAGATCGGTTTCACTTCCTGGAACCTCCTTCCTGTTCAGCCGATGTGGAGGGATTGAAGGTTCGTGTGGTTGCTCTACTCTTATTATACAGTCTAAGTATGTGCGTAATCAACACCACCTAATCAATCGCAAGTCTATCAGGACTTGGTATAATTCATCCCGCTAATCTATAGAGGAAAATGAACCAACTATGACGAAACCGAGAAATTTCCAATCCATGATTCTGGCCCTGCACCATTACTGGGCTGAACACGATTGCCTGATCTGGCACCCCTATTACAGCCAGGTTGGGGCGGGCACGATGAACCCTTCTACCTTGCTGCGTGTTTTAGGCCCCGAGCCTTTTAATGTCGGCTATGTAGAACCTTCGGTCCGGCCGGATGATGGCCGCTATGGCGATAATCCAAACCGATTGCAGATGTTTTACCAGTATCAGGTGATTCTGAAACCAGATCCCGGCAACCCGCAGGAGCTCTATCTTGGCTCGCTTGAGGCGATTGGGATTGANNGATATGAACCTGCAAGGCGAGCAGGAGCAATCCAAATATTATTTTGAAGTTGCAGATACGGAGCGCAACCGAAAAATTTATGAGCTGACCCGGCAAGAAGTCTTGCTGGCATTAGAGGCGGGTCTGGTCCTGCCCGCATACGATCAGCTGCTGCGGCTCTCGCACATCTTTAACGTGCTGGATTCGCGTGGCGCGGTTGGCGTGACAGAACGGCAGCAGTTCTTCCGCGATATGCGCAATCTGGCAGGCCAGGTAGCTGCCCTGCAATTGGATAAAAGGCAGCAGCTTGAGTTCCCCTGGCTGGAGGAAGACCAGGCCGGGGTAAAGGCG
>DNGN01000287.1 GCA_003486225.1 Chloroflexota bacterium | reverse complement strand
TTCCAGGATAATTGGCTGGCATCGTAGGCCCCGATCTTGGTATTGGCTGCCGAAAGGTTGCCCGTCCAGCTTCCCAAACCTGTCTGGGTACCGCCAGCCTGGACACCATTCACAAAGAATTTAACCTCGTCTGCAACATTGCTCCATGTCACCGCATAATGAACCCAATCCGTGGAGGTCAGGCTGGTTGCATAGATGGTCTCCTGCACACCAGCCGCCTTGTACCAGACTTCCATTTGGTTATTTCCTGCCCCACCCGACTTTCGAATATGGACGCGGTTGCTGGCATCCACAAAGAAGTTGAAGCAATGCCGGTAAACCCCATCCGTCCACACACTGGCATCGTACACTTTTGCCCAAACCATAGCCGAGCCAACCTGCCCATCGAAGGCCGAATCAAAGCCCGCGGAATACACGCTCACGTAATCATTTGCGCCATCAAACCTCGGCCCACTGCCGCCTACCTTGCCCGGCAGGGGCATATTGGCCAGGGTCACACCGCTATAAGTGCCATCATGGCCCTGGGGGGAGCTATCACCCGCTGTGGACCCGCTGGTTTCATCCATCTGCCAGTAGGCGATAAGGGCCGCTCCAAACCAGGCCATCACCCGGTGGGCGTAAGATGCCATACCACCCAATGCTCCCAGCGGAGGATTGATCAGCCCAACTGGATTTTGCAGGCAACGCATCTATTTCCCCCATTGATATTGAAGGTCCGCGGTGGCCGCTTCTTCAATCACCTTCACCGTAGCACCCGCGGTCCAGATCATCACCGGCGGATCCCCGGGCTTCAGCTGGAATCCTCTTGCAGCTTCCGGGGCAGAACCATCCAGCGTGATACGCACACTCTGTGCCAGGGCCTGGATCAGCAGTTTGGTGGCCCCGTCCGGTGGGGTCAGCGTTGTGGCACTTGATATGGCTGTGCCGTCATAATGGCTGCCGACAGGGTCAAACCTTAGCAAATCGCTCATCTTTCAACTCCTTTTTGTGACTCCTACTCCCGCCAGGTACATGCGTGCCTGCCGGCTTGCTTTCCAGATCGGGTGGCGCTGCGTCAGGCGTTCCAGTTCCACCCTGGCGTCATTCAGGCGCTGCACCAGGAACTCATTTTCACCCTCCAGCCGGGAAACCTGCCAGGTGAGGGCACTTTCCACCAAGGCCGCGCAGGCCAGGGCCGGATGGATCGTTTCATGGATCAAATCTGCATACCCCTGGACGTCTGGATGAAGGTCTTCGTACCACACTCTCAAATCCCGGCCCGCTGATGGCTGTGTCCTGAACACGATCAGCCCGCTGCTGCCAGCCGCTGCCGGGACAAACGCCCAATCGTACACAGTTTGCCAGCGGTGATCATCCGCATCCCCAGTCCTGGTCTGAACATCCACCCGCCGCGGCCGGCGCCGCTTCCAGGCTGCCGCGGCCGCATATTCGGTCTTGAGACCTGCCGTGTCCAGGGTCGTGCTATCCACCAGCACCAGGTCCCCCAGCTTTCGCAGGGCCAGGTTGGCCAGCGTAATCATTTGCCCCAGCGGGTAATCGGCTGTGACCAGCCCGTACACATCTCCCTCGGCCACAGCTGCCGATAAGCTCTCAATCGTCAGCGTTCCGCTGCCAGGGGCATACCCACTGACCCGGGCAAACTCTCCCTCAGGCGCAGCCCCGCTACCCCCGGCATCCTCCAGCACGATCACCGCACCATCTTTCCAGTCATCCTCCTTTCCGGTATGGATCAGGCTGGAATCAACCACCGTGGTGGCAGAGCCGCCGGTGGCCCTGGCAACCTGCAGCTGCCCCAACTGCTGGTAAGCGTCCCTCACCAAATGCCAAAGACAGTATCCCATCTCCCTCCTTTTGGGGATGCCCGGGGCGAGTAGAGCCTGCCTTGAATTCTGTCAGTTTGCGACAGCCTACCCGCCCCGAAGCTTAACGGTTCATCCCCCTCCCATTAACCGTCTAGCCGTTAAAGATCCACCTCGTTATGTTGTGATCCCGGTGATCTTGCCGTGAGCTTTTTCATTGGCAACCAGCAAAGAAAACTCACCCACCACCTCACCACGCAGGCTGTCCCCGATCTTTGCCAGCTCATAGGCCGTCATCGGTCGCAGTGCAAAAAAGCCCACCTTATCCGACTGCAGGACATACGCCGTACTGGTCGGGCACCAGCGGTCCATCACCAGTTCCAGCTCCCCGTACTGAGTCACCACCCGCTCGATCGCGTCCAGGCCCAGCTTATTCTCATTCTGGCCCACTCGGATAAAGCTCGAGGTGTCCAGCAGCCCTCGCAGGTCGTTGGCCACACGCGGGTTCATCACCAGCAAGTCCGGGTATCCCCCATCCATGACGATCTCTTCCATCAGGCTGTCTACATCTGCTTTGGCGATCGCACCGCCTGCATTGACGATATTATCCGCGATGAACGTATCCAACCCGCCAGCCGAGCGCGGCCCCGTTGCTGAACCTTCCACCCGCTCACCATAGAACGCCATGCGCTCCACCAGGCGTAGCAGGTGCGGGACGGCTTTGTTGGCCTGGTACATGAATTCATCCTCCACGCCATACTGCGTGATCGCCTGCATGGTTCCCGATACCTTGATCGCCTTCTGAAAGATGCTGGTATAGTTGTAGGGTGCCGTGATGTCCGTGATCGGGCCGTAGTCCGCATCATCCCCTTCCAGGCGCGCCATCCCCACGATATAGATCACAGTGTCGTCCGCATGCGTGGATGGGTTTGTCCCCCCAAAACCGCGCCCGTACACATCGATGGTGTCATTGGCCAGATCCACATCCTTGACCACCAGCTTCTCATTTTCGACCAGAATGATGTGCCCATCCTGGAATTTACTGGCATCGTCCACTGCCAGGCTGGTGGTGGTGCTGTTATCCCACCCGGATCCATCGTTCACCGCATCTTCCAGCGGGTCCAGTTCGTCCTCCAGCAATTCTATTTTGGTGCCATTCAGGCTCAGCTTGAATTTTTCCCGGGCGCTGTCCAGCCCTAAGCGGGCCAGCAGCGGCGTATCCCGCGGATCGATCATCGAGATCACATCACTGATTGCCCGGGCTTGCGGTGTGCTATCGCTGTAGGCTGTTTTTGGCTGGTCTATCAATGCCATCATTAAATTCGTCTCCTCTTCTGCTGATCATTGACTTATATTTGCCCAATGGTCTTTTCGGTCATCCTCAAAACACATCCAATCCCTTCTGGCGGAATTCGCGCTTCAGGGCCGTCAGGGCATTGACATCTCCGGGTTTCAAAAGTTTCCTGCGCCGCTGGTAAGCCTGGGCCAGGTCAGCAGGGGCATCGCCTCCTCCCGGGGTTACGGCGGTTGCTGCCGTATTCGGTATCTCCCTGCCTGCTGTGCCGGGCTTGCCCAATGTCATCCGCATCAA
>DNGN01000016.1 GCA_003486225.1 Chloroflexota bacterium | reverse complement strand
GAGCAAGGTGCTGGCAGCCAGCACAGCCTGCTGTTCAGCCAGCGGCTGTTTTTGTTCGAATGCTGCTTGATCAAGATCGGGGGAGACCAGCCAGAGGTTGAGTGAATCCTCACCGCCATAGGACTGCTGCATGACGACCGCCTGGGGGAAAGGCAGGCTGGCTGCCAATCCATCCAGCAACTCAGGGGTTGGCTGGCATTCCGGTGTAACTGCCTGGGTGCTCTCCGGGAGATCGCTTGGGGTGTTGAGCTCCATGATCGGTATGGGCGTATCAATGGCAGGTGATGGGCCAGCACTGCAGGCTGCCAGCAACAGGGCTGCCNNGGATGGTTGATTGTCTTGGGTGCCGGTCGATGATGCAGGTTGGGTTATTCGGATTCAGCGGCAGACTTGCTGGCTTTCTTGCGCCGCCGGCGACGCACCAGGGCTACGACACCCCAGATGATCAGGCCGAAGAAGACCAGCCATGGCAGGAAGCCAATCCCAAAGTAGATCATGAAATCAGCAAAATCTTGCATGCTCATCAGCAGGTCTTCCACAGCCCGGCGGAAGGTTTCAGCGGGCTTCCAGCTGGTGTCGATCGGTTCGCTCAGCTCGTAGGGGGTCAGGTTGATGTTGATGAGCGAAAGGGCGGCCGACTGCGCCAGGTAGTTGAGGCGACCTTTGTATGCTTCCAATTCGGCTTCGCGCCTGGAGAGCTGTTCCTCGGCGTTCAGGAGGTCCTCGGTGAAATCAGCATCGCGCATCAGCTCTTGCAGGCGTTCGATCGAGATTTCCATGGCTTCGATGCGTCCTTCGAGATCCACATATTCGTCGGTGACATCCTGGGCATTCTCGTAGCGTTCATCCACCCGAACACCCATCTCGGCAATCTGGTCCATCACGCTGGAGAACTGTGCGACCGGGACACGGATGACCATATTGATATATGGCTGGCGGTTTTCGCCGCGCCCGCTCTCGGAGGCATTGACCACATATGCGCCTTTGCCAGCCAGTTCGGCCACAATGTCGTTGATCTTCTCACGCGTGTCGACGGTGCTATTGACAGCTATCGTGATGTTGCCTTCCCGGATGATCAACCGCTCGACCACCACGGCACCATTGGTACTGGCGGTTGTACCCGAACTGGGCATTTGTGCGGCGATAGGCGTTTCAGCTTTATCTCCGAAAGATGCGTCAGCGCCGAAGAACTCTCCTTCTACAGCTGCTCCCATCATGGGTTCTTCCGCAGGGCTGGAATAAGCCATATCGTAGGCACCTTCGTCATAGTTTACGCTGGAGCCCGCCATCGGAAAGCCAATGAAGGTGATAACCAAAAATGTCAGCACACACAGGGTAGGGATACCCAAGCCTATGGCGAGCCAAAAGGTTTTCTTTTTCACTGTCCAGCGATTGAATAGATTGATTTCAGACATTTTCTTCTCCTTCTTCTCCACGATGATTGAATTCAGTGTAGCAGATATTCTTACGGCGTGCAATCTGCGTACCTTTTAGACGTCAGGAAAGGATTTTTGGTTCCCCTGGATCACCCCCAGCAGGCTTGGAGCAGGATTCATCCTAATTTCATATTCCGTGACAGGAATCAGCATAGAATATATACGTGAAGGTTCAATTGGGTTCTCTTATAAGGAGGGATGATGTCGATCGGATGGCGTAGTTTGGGTTTCTTGATCATTATTTTGCTGCTGGCGGCTTGCTCAGCCAGCCAGGGAGGGGGGCCCGAGGCAGAATTGAACGCCTCTGCAAACCAGGCTGACGAGCAGGCAACCCCAAGTCCCACCCCCAGCCTAAAGGCACCCCCAGCCAGCAAGTGGGATGACCGCACCTTATATGCCCAGAACCTTAACCCTTCTGGCCAGCAGTTCCTGGATGCATTGCCTCAGGCGAGTGTCTATCATATCTGGCTCACCATTCCCGAGAACATGACGGAAATGCTGACAGGCTCCCTGGAAGTGCGCTATATCAACCACGAGACGGTGCCGTTGGAAGAAGTGTACTTCCGCCTGTTCCCCAACTATGCTGGCGGGCAGCTGACCGTTCAGAACGTGCTGTTGGATGGGCAGCCTGCAGCCTCAACCCTGGAAAGCGATCAAACTTCCCTGCGGGTCGCCCTGGAAGAACCGCTCAACCCGGCTGATGCAGTGGTGATCAGTATGGATTACCAGCTGCAACTGCCCGAGACCATGGGGGGAAATTACGGGTTGTTAGGGTACTTTGAGAATATCCTGGTCTTGGATACGTTCTACCCGATGATCCCGGCATATGATCAGGGTAGCTGGTATGCTCACCGGCCGTACCAGAATGGAGACCTGACCGCCAATGATGCCAGTTTTTATCTGGTGGAGGTGCGGGCCCCAGCAGAACTGGTCCTGGCAGCCAGCGGTTCCGTGGTGGACGAATCTATCAACGATGGGATGCAGACCCTGACGATTGCGGCAGGCCCGGCGAGAGATTTTTACCTGGCGGGAAGCCCATCCTTCAGCGTCCTTTCCGAAGAATGGAACGGCATCCAGGTCAACAGCTATGCGCTGGAAGGATACCAAACCCACCAGCGGTATGCACTTCAGGACGCCATCCAAGCGCTCGAGACTTTCAGCGACCTGTTTGGCCCCTATCCCTACCGCGAGCTGGACCTGCTCAGTTCACCCATGATGGCCCTGGGCATTGAATACCCCGGAATTTTCGGGATTCTTTATGAACTGTATGAAGAAGGTGGATTTACCTATGGGGTACCGAACCAGGCAATGCTCGAGACGGTGGTTGTGCATGAGGTCGGGCACCAATGGTTTTATAACGTGGTGGGGAACAACCAGCAGTCGGAACCCTGGGTAGATGAAGCCCTGACCCAGTTTATAACCCAGCAGTATTTTGTTGAGCGGTATGGGGACGGGGCTGGAAGCGCGCTGGAAACAAATTGGGAAGACCGCTGGGCACAGGTGGAAAACGAGGACATACCGCTCGGGCTGACGGCCGATAAGTACGAAGGCAGAGAATACAGCGCCATCATTTACGGGCGCGGGCCTATATTTTATCGGCAGTTGGAGGCGGACCTGGGAAGGGATGTGCTGCTGGAAGGACTGCGAGGGTATTACCAACAACACCAGTGGCAGGTGGCGACCACCGAGGGCGTCCGCCAGGCCCTGGAAAAAGCTTGCGGCTGTGATTTAGGCGGCTGGTTTTCCGGGTGGGTCTATGCTCTGGAATGATCGCGGTCAGGGTACGGACATAAAGAGCATGGTGGACATCGTTTCAAAAATTTGGGTCAGGGGATATTCTCCCGCCAGCATTTCTGCATACGGCCCCTGAGCGGTGACGGGGATGAGGTCAGCAGTATGGCTGGTGGTGCTCCAGTCCACCCAGAATGATTCTCCACTTGGCATGCTGAAAGGCCCATCTTGCCTGTAGGAACCGGCACCGTCCTGGTTGAGGCGCATGCCGCCGGTTTCATGGTCTGCGGTGACAATGATCAGGGTGTTGGGGTTTCCCAGGGCATAAATCTGCGCCATCGCCACGGCCGAATCCAGGCTGACCGTGTTCTGCATGGTCTGCCGGGCTTCATTTGAGTGGGCTGCCCAGTCGATCTGTCCGGCTTCAACCATCAGGAAAAACCCATCCGGATCCTGCGAGAGGATCTGGATGGCGGTCTGGGTCATCTGTGACAGGGGGGGATTGAAGGGCGGTTTCATCTCTCCTCCGCCGAACAACCCCAGCAGATAGTCCTCCTGGGTTGGATCGATGGCCTGGAGTGCTTCAGCTGTGCAGACGTAGGTGTAGCCGGCTTCCACGGCCTGTGCCACCAGGTCATTGCCTGCTTTCTGCAGCCCCTTTCCTGGGAAGCAGCCGTCTTCGGCGGTGCTGAAAAAGTGATCCTCACCACCCCCCATCAGGACTTGAATATCGTGTGCCATGATCTGGCGGGCAATCTCAGGCATGTTGGAGCGGTCAGGGAAGTGGGAAGCAAAAGCCGCCGGAGTGGCATGTGCCAGCTGAACGGTGGTCACCAGCCCGACCGACCATCCCTTGACCTGAGCCAGTTCCAGGATGGTGCTGAGGGGGTTGTTGGATGGATCTACCCCCACGAAACCATTGTAGGTGAGCTGGCCGGTGGCCATGGTTGTGGCAGATGCGGCTGAGTCAGTGACCTGGTTGCTGGCGGAGGCGGTCTGCGCCAGGCCGTGGACGGGCATATTGTCCATCACCAAAAGCCCGCCTTTTCCTGACACCAGCCAGGTTGCGGCCTGGCGATGAATGGCGCCCATACCGTCACCGATGAATAAGATGATCCCGGGAGGGCCAGCAGGTTCTGCGGTGGGGGTGGGCGGTGGATCGGTTGCCGTGAGCGCGGTGGTGGGGCTTGCTTCAGGAGGAGGCGTAAGGCTTGCCTCAGGTTCTTGGGGAATGATGCCCGTCTCCGTGGGAAGGTTCTCCGTTGCCAGAGGGGAAGGCGATGGCGCGGCAACCTGGGCTGGAACAGCCAGGCAGCTGCTCAATACGAGCAGGCTCAGAAGGATGGCAATGGGCTGGCATATTTTCATGGCCTGATTTTAGCGCAGTTTATTGAAATTTGTAGCTAGATGGGCACTGCTCTTTGGTACTAATCTGAGAGCAGGCCTGCAGCCATGCAAAATCCCCCCCAACCCAAAAAGAAAGGCCCTGCGGACCTGTTTAATAAATTTGCGTGGAGTGGATGGTTAAGCGAGAGAGAGCGATTGGAGAAAATTAAACGCTGCATTGGCGACTGGGTCTGGTTTTTCCAGCATGACCATGTGCCCGCCGTTGGGGATAACCGTTAGCTGAGAATTTTTGATCCCGGATGTTAGCTGTTTGTTCAGATCGAGCGGGGTCATCTTGTCGCTGTCTCCCACGATCACCTGGGTCGGCACACTGATCTTGCCTAACTTGCCCGTCAGGTCGAACTTGGAGCAAGCCAGATAATCCCCGTAAATTACGGCAGAGCGCATGCCGAGCATTTGCTCCCTGGCTCTTTCGATCAGTTTGCTTTTTGTGCCGGGTGACCAGGACCATTTCAGGATCAGGTCGATGGCGGAAGGGGTGCTGGAGGGAATGGAGAGTTTTTCGAGCAAACTTGGGTTGACGGCCAGCCTGGCCCCGGTGGCGATCAGGATCAGGGCGCTGACCTTTTCGGCATACCTGGTAGCCATGGTCTGGGCAATTGCGCCGCCCATCGAATGGCCGGCGATGACCGCTTTTTGGATGCCGATATGCTCCATCCAGATGGCGAGGTCGTCTGCGTAGCGCTCGACTGACTGCTTGCCAAGGCCTTCGGATTTTCCGTGCCCGGGAAGGTCAGGTGCAAATACCTGGAAGTCATTAAGTCGACGCAGATTGTAGGGCCAATGTAAATGCATGCCCCCTGCACCATGGATCAAAATGAGTGCTGGCCGCTTATCTCCATTTTTTGAACTGAAATAATAGATCTCACCTGCCGTTGGCATTGAGTTCCTCCTCACACGCTCAACCTCCAGTTGATATTGTACCAGTTTTTTAATTTCAAAAAAACAGTCACTTTTTTGCTGGGATTTTCCACCCGGAATGGAGGGGGCCAGGGCATAATCCGCTTAACAAACTTATGTTAAAATGACAGGGTTAGGTTTGCAATCATCAACACATTGAAGGAAATAAAAAAGTTATGGCACGAAATGTGATCCGATCTGTCAAAGGCACCCGTGATTACTATCCGGAAGAGATGGGGGTGCGCTCCTGGTTGTACCAGAAAATGCGCAAGGTGAGCGAGGCCTTTGGCTATAGCGAATATGAAGGACCGATCCTGGAAAGCTTTGAGCTGTATATCGCCAAATCGAGCGAAGAGATCGTGGAAAAGCAGTCTTACGTGTTTGAAGATCGGGGTGGGGACAAGCTCACCCTGCGGCCGGAACTGACGCCCACTTTGGCACGCATGGTGGCCGCCCGCCAGCCGCAGCTGACTTTCCCGCTGCGCTGGTGGTCTTTTGGACCCTTCTGGCGCTACGAGAGACCGCAAAAAGGTCGCACGCGTGAATTTTTCCAATGGAATATCGATATGATTGGGGATGATTCCCCCGAGGCGGATGCGGAACTGGTGGCGATTGCGGCAACCTTCCTCAAAGAGGTTGGTCTGCAGCCAGACGAAGTGCAGATCCTGGTCAACAACCGCAAATTAATGGATGCCAAGCTCTCTGGCTTGGAAATCCTGCCTGAGAAACGAGCCGAGGTGTTCAACCTGATTGACCGGCGCGATAAGATGAGCCAAGAAAGCTGGCTGGATTATGCGGCGGAGATCGGCCTGTCCGCGGGCCAGGTGGCGGGTGTCGAGCAGCTGATCCAGGATGATGAGGTTTGGCGAGAATCGGATGAACTGGTGCGGATGTTCAAATCTCTCGATTCGTATGGCATTCGCGAGTATGTGCGCTTTGCCCCACACATCATCCGCGGATTGGTCTACTATACGGGTACCGTATTTGAAGCCTGGGATACCTCAGGGGATTACCGCGCCATCTTCGGCGGCGGCCGCTATGACAATCTGGTAGGGGATATGGGCGGCGAGCCGGTCGGTGGGGTTGGCTTTGCCGTGGGNNACCTTATTTGAAGACGAACTGCTGCAGCCCTCACTGGCACTGGCCCATCAGCTCCGCCAGGCGGGCTTGAAAGTGACCAGCCAATTGCAGGCAGATAAGCTCGGCAAGCAATTTAAATACGCCGACCGGATCGGAGCCAGGGTCGCGCTTGTCCTTGGGCCGGAAGAAGCCGCCAACCTGCAGATCAGCATCAAGGATCTTAAGTCCGGTGAGCAGCGTTCTGTGCCCCAGGCGGAATTGCTGGATAACCTCCGTGAACTGCTTGAAGCCTCTTAATCTTCATGATAGAATACCGTCTGCGTGGTGGATGTAGCTCAATGGCAGAGCGCCGCACTGTGGATGCGGTGGTTGAGGGTTCGAGCCCCTTCATCCACCCCATACGCCAATAAACAGACCTCAATCCTGAGGTCTGTTTATTTTAATTTTATTTTGCGCACAGCTTCCAAATGTTTAGAATTGAATTATAGATTGCTGATCTATAAAATGTTATAATATTTTCAGTTTTGATAATGGTAATCAGGCGGGAAGCTTTGCTTGTGCAATAGTGACCCGTTTTATTTTTTTAGGAAATGGAATGCAGGAGACGTTTTCACACTTAACCGCGCAATCGAAACCGGCAAAGTTCGCGGCACCGTACGAATCCTTATTTAAGGTCATTTGGAATTTCGTCGCGGCATTGTCCATAGGCTTATTTGTCCTGGGGTGGCCGCTGCGTTTTCAGGAGCTGCTGTCTCCCTCGGATGGGATTGCAGCAGGGCTGGAGAAAGCCGGCGTTTCCACCACCCTCTGGGCGCTCGGCATGCTGGGGACTGAGACGACCCTGATGCTCACCTGCTCAGTACTTGGCATCATGCTTTACTTCCAGCGGAGGAAAGAAGTGGTCATCTTCGTGACCTCCCTGCTGCTGATTTTATTCGGCACCGGGATCCTGAACGTGCTGGACGCGCTGATTGCGGCGTATGCGCAGTTTGAACCAGTGGTTTTGTTCCTGAAAGCATGTTTGTGGTCCCTGCTGCTGTTATTCTTTTATATCTTCCCGAATGGAAAATTTGAGCAAGCCTGGTCGCGCTGGTCGTATGCGGGTTGGCTGGTGTTTACCTGGGGATGGTTTTTCTTTCCCGCCAGCCTTCACAACCCAACCCAAATCGGGGTTTTTAATCATGAAGGAGTATTTCTGGCTTATTTTTTGTGGCTGCTGAGCGGGGTTTACTTACTTTATAACCGCAGCCAAAAATCCGCCACTTACGAAGAGCGCCAGCAAACCAAGTGGGTCATCTCAGGAATCGCAGGCGCGGTGCTGATCACTTTTCTGGAGGAGATTCCTTCCACGATCGACCATTCCCTGGTAGATCATTCAACCCCAGGCGGCATTGATTACGCCCTGATCAGCACCCTGATCTTCACGATGGGTGTGCTGTTGGTACCCATGGGAATTGCTTTCTCCATCTACCGCAAACGTCTGTGGCAGATTGATTACCTGATCAACCGCAGCCTGGTGCATGCCCTGATGGGTCTCTTGATACTGGTCTTTTCGGTTGCGGTGTTCATCCTCCTGACAGGTGTTCTTAGATCAAATCTTGATGCGGCAATCGATTGGCTTGCTGTTCTGATCACGGCTGTCCTGGTCGCTATCCTTTACCGGCCTTT
This sequence comes from Chloroflexota bacterium, assembly GCA_003486225.1. The sequence goes on along the minus strand of DNGN01000016.1, from coordinate 9,696 downwards.
AAATCGCAGCGTCCAAAGACTGGTGGACAGGAGGGTTTTTGGAATCCAGATCAAGTACAAGCAAAACAGCCAGGTTGCCTCGCAGGTATTAAAGGCTGCCAGCAACTGGCATAACACAAGCGTTGGACGCTATAAAATAGAAAAATCACTGCACCGGGGCAAAACGGGCTGGGTCTATTCCGGCATCGAAATCACAACGGGAGCAACCGTTGCCGTGAAGTTCCTGCATCCACACCTGGCCCTGATCCCGGAATACCGTAAGGCTTTCGTGGCTGAGGCCAAGATCCTGAGCGAACTGGACCATCCCAATATCATCCGGTTACTGGATTATGGGGAGGAGGATGAGACAACCTGCTACATTGTCATGGAGTATATCTCGGATCTGACCCTGGCGAATCGGCTTAAGGACGGAAAGCAATTGGATTTTCAAGAGGCCAAATATTTTCTCTCCCAGCTGGCGGACGCGCTGGATTATGCTCACCGGCAGGGTGTGATACACCTGGATATCAAGCCCAGCAATATTCTACTGCGGAAAGATTCGGCCAGCCCGTTCGGATTTGTGCCGATATTAACCGATTTTGGAATTTCCAAACCCAATAACCAAAAGCCTTCAGCGGATTTTAATGAAGTTACGGGTACCTTCGATTACATTTCGCCGGAGCAAATCATGCGCCCGAACGCCCTGGACAGCAGGGCGGATATCTATGCCCTGGGGGTTCTGGCGTATAAAATGGTGACGGGCCAGCTGCCATTCTCTGCCAACCAAACTGCGGCTTTGCTGATCGCCCATATCAACCAGCCGCCCCCCAATCCGTTGTCCATCAACCCGGATCTGCCAGCCAAAACTGCGTTTGCGATCCTGAATGCGATGGCCAAAGAACCATCGCAGCGCTTTGAGAATGCGAAAGGTTTTGTAGAGGGCTTTGCATAGGCAGCGCTTCTGGTTTTCTTCCATCACGGCAAATTAAATAGGTATGGGCTTGCAGCTGGCTGCAAGCTTTTTCCGCTTGAATATTTAGGGCCGGGTCAGGTAGAACTTTTTTGTTTTCGAAGAGCAGCCAGGATTTGCTGCCTTTGCTGGAAGGTTGCCGCGAATTCCGCCCCAAACAGGATCAGCACCCCCACCAGGTATACCCATAAAGCCACTGTCAGGAACCAGGTCAGGCTGCCGTACAGCAAGCCATTGCGGTCGATGACCAGGGCGGTATAAAATCCGAATCCCAGCTTTGCAACCATCAGCAGCACAGCCGCGGAAAAAGCACCGGTAAAGGCCGCACCCCATTGTACGCTCTCATTCGGGAAGATGCGGTACAAGAGCATCATCACCACCGTCAGGGATACCAATTCCATCAGGTAGCGCAAGGTCTCATGGCCGGTTTCTGAGGTATTCAGCATGAAGTTGGTGGCCTGGCCGATAAAAAATGAGGCAATGAACGTGAGCACCAGGCTGAGGACCGCCACCACTCCCAGCAGCCGCCGCTTAAAGTAGGGACGCGGCGTGGATTCCCAGATCAGGCTGAGCGAGATCTCGAGCACGCTGAAGATCGAAGACCCGCCCCAAAGCAAGCCGATGCCGGAAACCAGACCGATCGAACCGCGCGCCTTCCAGGTCTGTTCGACAATCTGGCTTAAGTTATTGGCCCCATAGGGTATGAACGTTTCTAACTGCTGGGATAAAATCCGGCGGGATTCAGCCGAAGGAAAGAAGAGGCTGGCGGCGTACACCAGGAAGAGCAAGAGCGGAAAGATTGAGAACAAGGTATAGTAGGCGATTGCGGCAGCATTCTTGGCGCAGTCATGCGAGGCATATGCAGCCAATACGCGGCGCAAAAAACGCACCACTCCCTTGGTTCGATTCCACGCAAATTCAAGCATATGTTGATTATAGTCCATAAAACATCTTTTGTAGGCCTGTCGCTGCAGCATTGCGGACTGCCCGGACCACCAGGATGGTCCAGCTAATTTTCACTTAACGATTGTTTGGTAAACTTATCTGAGACCCGAGACAGGTGGTGCGCAAATGGCAGAAACTGTTTTTGAGATCAACGATCCCGGCACGGGGAGTTGGAAGCCTGTCCCGCACGTGGATGAGGCCCAGATGCGGGAGGTGGACCGGATTGCCGTGCAGGAGTTCCAGCTCGGGATTCTGCAGATGATGGAAAATGCCGGCCGCAACCTGGCCTTGATGGCCTTAGGCTACTTAAACCAACATCCGACCCAAACCCGAACCCAAAAGGTGCTGGTGGTTGCGGGCAGTGGCGGAAATGGTGGCGGGGGAATCTGCGCTGCCCGTCATCTGCATAACCGCGGCATCGAAGTGCAGCTGGTATTGACCAAGCCCCCCGAAGAATTGCGCGGGGCTGCCCGGGCCCAGCTCGCTATCCTTCAAGCGGCTGGAGTGTCCCCGGCAATCCAATCCCAGGCAGAGGATTTAATCGTAGAGGCGCATCTGGTTCTGGATGCCATCCTCGGTTACAGCTTGCAGGGTGCCCCCAGGGGGGCAGCCAAGAAGCTGATCGAAGTGCTGAATGGGGCTGGAAAACCGGTCATCTCGCTGGACCTGCCCTCGGGGTTGGATGCCACCAGCGGGGAACCTCCAGGGGTGTGTGTGCGGGCAACCCAAACCATGAGTCTCGCGCTGCCCAAAACCGGTCTGCGAAACCCGCTGGCGGGTGAGCTGTTCCTGGCGGATATCGGCATCCCCCCGGAAGTCTACCTGCCGCTGGGGATCCAGGTGGAGCCGTTTTTTGGCGACCAGTATGTGCTGGCGTTGCGCTGTGCCAAGTAAATTGTAATGAATTTCTCAAGAAAGTTGCTCCCAATTTGTTGTATGATTCAATCATGCAGGTTCGAAGCTCAAATTTTATGACAGACAACATCCTTTTGCTACTTAGATGGCTGGCCTTGCTGGGTTTGGGGCTGCTGATCGGCTGGGGCGGCGGAACGGGCTGGAGCAGCGTGCTGCTGGTGAGCGCTGCGGCAGTGTGGAACGTGGTCCTGACGATGGCTTCGCAGCGCCAAAAGGCCCTACCTTTCCAGCCATTCCTGACCCTAGGGCTGGATGCCGTGCTGGCGATCCTGTTCACGGCGCTGGTCAGCTATGCCAGCCAGCCATTTCTCTGGGCCGGTTTTCTGCCCATCCTTTCCGGGGCGATCTTTTTCGGTCTGCAGGGTGGGCTGTTCGCGGCCCTGGTGGTGATCGTGGTGCAGGGTATTGTGCTCTCAGTCCAGCTGGGCAATGCCGAGGCACTGGCGGTGATGGCCGTGCCTGCCCTGGTGATGTTCATTTCAGGGGTGGTCATCGGCTTGCTCTGCCAGCTGGCTATCTATCTTGGGCGGCGTAAAGATGAATTTTCCAATAGCGCCTCCCAGCAAATGGATCGCGTCGAACGAGATCGCATCAAGGCTTTATACCAGGTCACGTCGACTTTGACCGCCACGCTGAATTACCAGAAGGTGCTGGAAATGGCGCTGGACATGACCGCCAATGTGCTCAGCGGGCGGGGTGAGAGCCAACAACTGGTCAGTGCAGTGCTGCTCTTTAATTCGGAAGATCTGGTGGTGGGGTCCGCGCGCCGCTTTACCCCTTCGGACCTTAAAGTTGTCCTCCCGGGGCGTGAGGGCGTGATCGTCGACTGCTTGAATTCCGGGCAGGGCAGAAAAATTACCAGCCCGGAGCAGGACCCTGAGCTGAACCGCATGATTGCCATCCGCAACTGCCAATCGGCTTTCTGCTACCCGCTGCGAACCCACCAGGAGATGTTTGGTGTGCTGGTCTTCGCCCATCCGGACGCGGATTATTTTGACGAGCAAAAGACCGAGATCCTGGAGGTGATCGGCCGGCAGGCGCTGGTGGCGATGCAAAATGCCAACCTGTACCGGGACCTGGAACAAGAAAAAGAACGCATGATGGAGATCCAGGAAGAAGCCCGTAAACAGCTGGCGCGCGACCTGCACGACGGCCCGACCCAATCGGTGGCGGCAATTGCGATGCGCGTCAATTTTGCGCGCCGGTTGATCGACCGCAATGTGCAAGCGGCCGGTGAAGAGATGTACAAGATTGAAGACCTGGCCCGCCGCACCACCAAGGAGATCCGCCATATGCTGTTCACCCTGCGGCCCCTGGTGCTGGAAACCGGCGGGCTGGTGGCGGCTTTTCAATCCATGGCTGAAAAGACCCTCGATACCTATCAGCAGCCGGTGATCGTTGAAGCCCAGGAAGAGGCGATTGCAGACCTGGAGCTGAACAAGCAGGGGGTGGTGTTTTACATTGCTGAAGAAGCCGTCAACAACGCCCGCAAACATGCAGAGGCTGAAAAGATCTGGCTGCGCCTGAAGATGTTCCAGCCGGACGTGGTCCTGCTGGAGATCGAGGATAACGGGGTCGGGTTCAACGTGGGGGAAGTGGACCTGGGGTACGAGAAGCGCAGCAGCCTGGGAATGGTCAACATGCGCGAGCGCACCGAGCTGGTGAACGGCCTCTTCCACCTGTCTTCGGTGGTCGGCAAAGGCACCCATATCCGGGTGCTGATCCCGGTGACGGACGAGGCGGCTGAACGAATCAAGCGTGGTAAATTCGACTAAACTCCCCTTGTGGCTGCGCTGGTGGGGCCTGGCAGCCGGCGGGCTGACCCTCTTCTGGCTGCCGGTGGAGGATACAACCCTTACATTGCTGGGATTGCTCGCCGCCGGGTGGGGGGTCTGGCTGGCCGGCTGGGTGGCTGAGCGGGTTGGTTACCGTGTGCGCGGCCTGTCGGCTGCCTGGAGACGCGTGCTGGCAGGTGGGCTGGCGGGGCTGCTGCTGCCGCTGGCCGCGCTGCTGCTGGTGCTGGTCAAGGCCGGGCTGCACGGGCACGGCTTCCTGGATTTCTCTTTTTACCAGCTGGGCTGGCTGCTGGTGCGCACCCCGCTGTGGGTGGCGCTGGGCGGCCTGGTGGCCTGGGTGGTAGGGAGATGGTGAGGGCGGGGGATGTATCCGTCCGCTTATTAATCAGCTTCTAATCCAAAGATCTTGACCAGCCCCAAAAAAAGATGTAATATATTTACTGAACGTACAGTAAATAAAAGAAAGAGAACCGCCGATGAACGACCGCAGACAAAGAGACAAAGAACAGACCGTGCAGGATATCCTCAACGCCGCGACCAGCCTGTTCAGCCAGAAAGGGCTGCACGGCACTTCCCTGCGGGATATCGAGAAAGCATCGGGCGTCTCGAAAGGGCTGATCTTGCATCATTTCGAAACCAAGGAGAATTTGTATGCCGCAGTGCAGGACAGCCTCAATCAGGCGTATGTCAGCTGGATGGCTGCCCGGCGCGATGCCAGCAAGGATCTATTGAATGCCATTGAGAACGGAATTAAGGGATCGCTGGCGTATTTGCGGGCCAACCAGGAGTTCCGCCGGATTGTCTTATGGTCTTACCTGGAAGGGCAGGAAAGGACCACTGATCTGGATAAACGTTTCACGGCCAGCCTGATCGAATCGATGCGAGTGGGGCAGGAGAACGGCCTGGTGCGAGATGATGTCAATGTGGTGGCTCTACCGTTCATCATCCGCGGTGCGATTGACTACTGGATTCGGAGAGAATCCCTGCTAGGAGAGATCTATGGAGAGAAGCTAAACGAGACTCAATTTTCTGATGAGGATCTGGTTGACGCGCTGGTCAGGCTGATGCTCAAATAAATATATATTTTTTTTACCCAAATACTTACCAAACGTTCAGTAAATTTAGGAGAAATCTGATGACTACCAATACTTTTTCCACCCCCAAAGCCCTGCGCCTGACCGGAAGCTTTTGCCTGGTGCTGGCCATCCTGACCGTACTGACATCGGTTCTGGCCTATCTTCCTGTCAACCCGGACTTTTCCATCTTCAACACCTACCTGAGTGATATCGGGGATACGGCTGGATGGCCGCAGGTGCTGTTCAATTCCGGCACCATCCTGGCCGCCCCGCTGCGCTACCTGGTGATCGTGCTGCTGGTGCTGCGGCTGCGCAGCTTTGGAGAGCACCCCAAAGCCTTTGAGGTTGCCGTGCTGACCGTCGGCGCTTTTTCCACCCTCGGTACGGTCTTCATGACCGCTGTGCCCTTCAGTGTTGGGCCGGCTGTGCATAAAACCGGCATCGTGCTCTATTTTCTCGGGGTGGTGTTCCTGCAATCCATGATCGGCAAAAAGGAAGCCTCCATCCAGGAACTGCCGCGCTCCCTTTCCCGGTGGAGCTTTGGGGTTGTGGCCGCCTACCTGTTGTTCTTCGTGCTGGTCGTGCTGTACGAAACCGGCAACGTCGGGCGCAATACCCCGGTCTTCTTTGAGTGGATGTGCTTTTTCAGCTCAATGGGATGGCTGGCCGCTCACGTGCTCTTCTTGGGGAAAGAGACGCCTCCTGCCTGACATGGATGCAACAGCGGAAAAGGGGTGGAGGCAGTGTATTCAGAACGGCAGTACCCCCCTATAACGCAAGAATCAAAATCGGGAACCTGGTTCCCGATTTTGATTGTATTCAATGCTTGCAGCTTCTTGCCGAAGGTCTATGGCTTCAACTGGCTTTCGAGGTGCTGGGCGATGCCGGCCATCCAGCCGATCCCGAAGACGTAGTTTCCGCAGTCTGTGCCGAAGCGCGCCAGCACCAGGTCTGCTTTGGGGTAAACATAAATGAACTGGCATTTATCCCCTTCAGCGTAGTAGGCCTCATTTTCTGCATCCAGCCACCAGTAGGATTGGTAGTACTCGGCATACCTTCCCCGGCCGGTGTCGATCGGCTCAATGGCTTGATTGACCTGTGCCACCCAGTCTTGGGGCACTACCTGGAGATCAGCGTTCTTGCCGTCGTTCAGGAACAGCCAGCCCAGTTTTGCCAGATCGATGGCACGGCCGTTGACTCCCACGAACATCTTTTCAAAGCCGGATTTCTGGCTGTCCAGGCTCCAGGAGCCGTCGCCTTCTGCGCCCATCGGCCTCCAGAGGCGCGTTTCCATATATTCGGAGACGCTCATGCCCGTGGCCCGTTCCAGGATCATGCCAACCAACAGCGGGTTGAAGTCGTTATACAGAAAGGCCTGTCCTGGGGCTTCAATGATCTCGCTCTCCAGGGCGGCCTGGCGCAGGTCCGGGGAGTAGTAGGTGATGAAGTCATCGCTGAGGGGGTTGGAGTCGCTGCGTTCCCAGCGCAGGCCGGATGTCATCGAGAGCAGGTGGCGGATGGTGATCTGCTCAAACCTTGTATCGCGCTCAGACAGCTCTGGCAGGTAGGTGGTGATCGGGTCGTCCAGGCTGTTGATCAGGCCTTCTTCAATGGCGATGCCTACCAGGGTGGCGGTAAAGGATTTGGCAGCGGAGAAAGAAGTCTGGATAGTTTCCCGCTCTGAGCCGTTAAAGTAGCCTTCGTAGAGCAGTTTGTCTCGGTGCAGCACGATGAACGCGGTGGTGTTGGTGCGCTCCAGGAAGGTTTCAAACGGCATGGGTTCTGCTTGCAGGCTCTCGGCGGTGATCGGGATGCCGGTTAGGAAATCTTCTTCGGCCGGCTCAAACCTGATGGGATCCTTGCTGGCCTGCATCGTCCGGGTGGGGAAGCGGTAGAGGTCGCCGGCATCCGAGTCGCCCCACATCATGCCCCTTGCAATCAGAGAGGTGCCGGTCGACAGGTAGGCCCAGAGGAAAATCCCGGCGGCCAGGGCTACGAGAGCCAGGACCAGGTGCAGCAGCCAGGCTGCAGCCTTCATTAATTNNCTGGGGCCCGGCGGCCGGCTTTCTCTTGCGATTGACTTGTGAGTTCGTGAGTGTATTTTTCATCATGTGCTCCTTTACGGCTGTGCTTCTGCACGGACCGCATTGCGGGTTCGGTTTTCGATATTCTTGATATCCGCGCTGCCCAGAATAAAAAGACCGGTGAAAAGGAATACGACACTGGTGATCAGGAACCAGGTCTGGATCCCATTGATCTCAGCCAGTGGGCCTGAGATCAGTAATCCCAGGGGGGTCATGGCATTGGCCGCGCTAATCACCAGCGAGAAGACGCGTCCCTGCATGTTCTCCTCCACGACTGTCTGAAGCAGGGCAAAGGTTGGTCCGTTGGTCAGCACGGACATGAAGCCGGCCACGAAGATGCCGCTGATGGCAACCAGTAAGGCATTGCTGGGGGCCAGCCCGACCATCAACATCCCGATCGCCGATCCGAAGATGGCCAGGGTGGCTGTAACGATCTTGCGGCGGAAACCGCCCCAGACAGCCAGCAGCAAGCCGCCCACCAGGAACCCGACCGCAAAGGCAGACTGCATCGAGGCGATCTGAATGGCCCCGCCGCCGAACTGTTTGGTGACCAGCAAGGGAATCAGGATGATGGCCGGTACCGAGATGGCGTTGATCAGCACGGCCAACCCGAGCACCTTCCTCAGGCCGGTCCAGCCCCATACATACTGCAGCCCGCTGCGCAGGTCTCCCCAGATGGAGGATTTTTCTGCGTTGGGATCGATCTTGGGCTGGGGGATCTGCACCAGGAAAAGTGCGGTGATCGCCAGCAGGGCAGTGCCAATATCGACTGCCAGGACGCCATGCAGCGGGATGATCTCAACCAGCAATGCGCCGAGTGGGGGTGCGGCAATGTTCATCACGCCCTGCAACAGCTGGTTGAGCCCCTGGATGCGGGAGAGCTGTTCCTCAGGCACCATCAGGGCAGTGGAAGCTGTCATGGCAGGAAAATGAAAGGCTCCGCCTATCGAACGCACCATCATCAGCAGGTAGATATGCCAAATTTCGATCGTCCCGGCCCAGCCGAGGTAGATCATGGCGGCGGTGGCCAGTGCAATCAGGCTGTCTGCACCCAGCATCACCCGCCGCCGATTCCAGCGGTCCACGATGGTGCCGGCCACGGGGCCGATAAATACCCTGGGCAGCCATTCCATCATGGCGGCGGTCACCAGGACCTTTGCGCTGCCGGTCATGGCTGTCAGGTGCCAGACCAGCGCAAAGCCGACCAGCTGGCTCCCGAGCAGGGAAGCGGCCTGTCCTGCCCAGACGGAAAAGAAGGGTACTTTCCAACGTTTTGCGGTTTGGGTCTGGTCCTTTCCTGCGGATTGATCATTTTCATTTTTGTGTTTCATCTTTTAGCTCCTGTACTCTGTGGATCTGTTTTCTCTCTTTACAAACTGGTCGTTTGTGGTGTATAATCTCCATGTAACCAATTGTGGAATTATTTCCGATAATGGAAATATAGCATAAAATGGAAATATTGTCAAGGATGAGTTTAATATGGAAAACAACCTGTTTGACCTGATGGTACACCCCATACGTTTACGGATCGTGACTGCGATGTCGAATGACCAGATGACCGCCAAAGATCTGGCGGAAGCTCTGCCGGATATCCCGCAGACCACCTTATACAGGCATATCAATGTNNCCAGCCGATCGATATTTTGGGTTCTGGTTTCCAGTTCTCGGAGTGCCAATTGAATCTGAGTGATGAAGAATTCAACCAGATGAATCAAAAAATTCTTGCCCTCATGATGGAAGCCGGGAATAACCCGCCTAGCCCCGAACGCAGGCGAAGAATTTTCTCGTATATGTTTATTCCCCTGAAGGTCGGTGATCCCTTCGCCGGCTAGCCAGGCCCTCACAGATCTCCAATCAGGCCAAGTGAGGCTTGGGAATATCGGCTACAAAATGCCGCACTGCATGTATGTTCAGTGCGGTTTTTTTTATGC
>DNGN01000116.1 GCA_003486225.1 Chloroflexota bacterium | reverse complement strand
CAGGCAGGTTTCCATTCGTTGACGGTGGTTCATGGATTGTGCTCCTTCCGCTTCTTATTGGTGAGAACAAATCGAGGTCCTATTTTTATATTCCGGTGAGTTGTTTTTTGGCAACTCCTTAGGTAATGCAATTGAGTAAATATTTTAAAGCTTGGGGTGGCGGCGATTGAGCCAACTCAGCAGCTCAGCAACCGGCCAGGTATTGATCACATTCTCTTTTTGCGCCCAGGCGCGCCGGGCAGTGGCGACCCCAAAATGGATCAGGCCAAGATGTTGGGGTAGATGGGCATCTGTATTGATCGCCAAGAGCACACCCAATTCGATGGCGCGCTTGGCATGGATGTCGTTCAGGTCCAACCGCTGCGGGTTGGCATTGATTTCCAGTGCCACACCATGTTCCGAGGCTGCCCGAAAGATTGCCTCCATATCCAGGTCGGAACCAGCCCTGTCTGGCAGCAGCCGGTTGGTCGGATGCCCAATGATATCGACATGCGGATTTCGGATGGCATTCAGCATACGTTCTGTGATCTGTTGGCGCGGCTGGCGCATACTGACATGCAGAGAGGCGACCACCACATCCAGTTCGGCCAGAACCTCGTCCGGGAAATCGAGCGATCCATCTGCTCTGATCTCCATTTCGGTTCCATGCAGAATGGTGATGCGGTTTGAAAACTCCTCCCGAACCTGAGCAATTTCTTCTTTTTGCTCCATCAGCCGTTCGATTGAGAGCCCGTTCCCGATGCCCAGGCTGACTGAATGGTCGCTAATTGTGATGACCTGAAGTCCACGTTGGATGGCTGTTTCGACCATTTCCCGAATGGAACCGCGGCCATCGCTCCATGTACTATGACAGTGCAGTTCGGAGATGATGTCCTCGGTACGGATGAGCGAGGGGAATGTGCCTGCCAGGGCCGCCTGGACCTCTCCGCGGTCTTCCCGAAGCTCAGGGGGGATGTAGGGAAGTCCCAATGCCTGGTAGACTTCTTCTTCTGTTTCGCAAAGGAGTTCACTGCCATCTGTTTTGGACAGTGCGTGTTCAGATAGTGAGTAGCCTTGGTCCAGGGCGATTTCGCGGATTTTGACATTGTGGTCTTTTGAGCCGGTTGCATATTGCAGCGCAGTGCCGAACCGCGCCGGCGGATGTACCCACAGCTGTGCCCGAAAGCCATTGCTGTATTCTACGCTGGTTTTGGTCTTGCCGCGCCCCTCCACCCTGGCGATGATTTCCTGGGAGACGAAAGCCTGCATAATAGGCTCGGAGTCTTCGGCTGCAGCCAGGATATCCAGATCTCCAACAGTCTCCCGCATACGCCGGAAGCTGCCGGCTGGTTCGGCAGCGACAACACCTGGTAAACCTCGAAGGAAATTCAGCTGGGCCTGGGCAAAATCCCAAATATCACCCAGTGGCGTGCGTCCTACCTGGCGGCGTTGGAGGGCTTCGATACCAGCCAGAACCTTGGCCTGAGATTTTTCACCCATGCCGGGCAGGTTCGCCAATTGATCATTGCGAGCGGCTTTTTCCAACTCTGCCAGGGTGGTAATGCCCAATTCCTGCCAGAACAACTTGACTTTTTTGGGACCGAGGTCTGGGATTTGCAGCAAGCCAGCCAGGCTTTCGGGTACTTCGGTTTTTAAATTGTTGAGGAATCCGAGTTGACCAGTGCGAAGCAGTTCGTCAATTTTTTCTGCAATGGCTTTTCCTACCCCAGGGATGCTGGTGAGGCCGCCTTCTTCCCAAATGGTCTTAACATCTCTGGAGAGGTCAGTCAGGCTTTCTGCAGCTTTGCGATAGGCGAGGATTTTATAGATCACCTCTCCCTTGATTTCCAAGAGGTCAGCGATCAGGGTAAAGGTATCTGCAAGTTCTTTATTGGTCATGACTGTATTATAAAGGAGGATGACCCTCCAGTGCATTGAATCGGTTTTATGCACCTGTTTTCTTTTATCTCTTAGAGGCTTGGGCAAGTGGCACTGGAATTGGGATGAATTTTCGGCTATATTAAGGGTATGGAGAGCAGAATGAGGTCTTTAAAAGTCGTACGCCTCGAGTGGGGGGAGGTCGAGCTGGAAGATGGGAGTATCTTTAAGGATGTGAAGATTTTTCCGGGTGGGGCGCGTCCCTGGAACTGGAGAGAGACCGGTACACAACATTCGCCTGGGGTACAATGGTCAGATGTAGAAGAACTATTGGAAAATCGGGCTGAAAGTGTGGTGCTAACTCGCGGGGTGTTGGGCCGGCTGGGTGTTGCCGAAGCCCTGATTGCCGATTTGGAATCCAGGGGGATAAAAGTTTATGTGGCCAAGACAAAAAAAGCGGTTCAGATCTATAACGGCTTATGCCTGGAAGGACCGGTAGGCATACTGCTGCATTCAACATGTTGATCCAGACGAAAAAAACCCTGCAATTCGATTAGCTTCCAAAAAGCAAGTGTTTTAGTGCAACTGCATACAATGTGAAGATGGATAAAATCAAATTTTCATTATTCATTTTCCACCTTTTTGCACATTCGCGCCCTTCGTGATATATTTACTTTTGGTTTTTCCCAAGAGATTTGATATGCGTTTTAATTTCCGACTTTTTTTTCGCTTACTGTACTGGTCACTTTTTAAATCAAAAGGAACCCACGGACGGCTAACTCCGCACCGGCGTAAAGCTCTTCTGGTGTGGTTTACCGTTATTCCCATTCATAACATACTGACATGGATTGGGTTTCTGCTGGACGAAATTTTTTTTAGGGACTACCGTAAACAGGAAGTTAAATCCCCAATTTTTATTATCGGCAATTTTCGCTCGGGTTCAACATTGCTGCAGCGTTTGATGGCCAAAGATCATGAGCATTTAACGGCTACAAAAACCTGGGAAATCTATGGGGCTCCATCAATCACCCAGCGCAAGATTCTAAAGGCAGCCGCACGAATGGATGCCCGTCTGCTGGGTGGGAGATTGCGGAAAATGCTGTACCGGTTTGAAGCAAAACGCCTAAACAGTATTCAAATGCATCGGGTTGCCCTGCATGAAGTGGATGAGGATGAGGGAATTCTGCTGCATAACTGGACGTGTTCATTCCTGATATTTATCTTTCCGTTCTTAGATGCCCTGCCTAATTATTTTCACTTTGATACTGCTAATTCGGTAAAAGAAAAAAAATTGGCGATGGATTTCTATTACCGCATGGTTCAAAAGCATGTGTATTATCACGGGGGAAAGCAATATATTGCCAAAAACCCGGTTTTCAGCTCTAAGATTAATGCTTTGCGGACTTATTTCCCGGATGCTAAGTTCATTTATCTTGTACGGAACCCGGTGGATATGCTGGCTTCCAAGACCAGCTTTTTTACTTATGTTTGGCGCTACTTCAACGATCCTCTGGAAGACTATCCCTTTAAAGAGATGCTGTTGGATTTGACAAAGCGATGGTATGTCGACACGCTTAAAACTCTGGAAGCACTCCCAAAGAGCGAATATGTCATTCTGAAATATGAGGACCTGGTTGGAGACCTGGACACCAGTGCAAGGCAGTTATTTGACCATTTTGGACTCCCGATCTCGAACGAATTTGAAGTAAAGCTTGAGGAAACTGTTGAGGCCACGGCTGGCTTTGTCAGCAAGCATAAATATTCCTTATTTGAAATGGGTTACACTGCGGAGCAGGTTTATAATCATTATCGGGAAATTTTCGAACGATTCGAATTTGACTTGAATGGCAAAGCTTTAATGGCGAAAGTCAGCAAAAAATTCGCGGAAATCGATTAAAATATCTGTGCTTTTCTTTCCCAAAGGATCAAGAAAAGTAAACTTGAATTATTTTTAGGAGGTTGATCTTGATAAATCCTGTCATAGTCTCTTTTGAACTTTTTGGAATACAGTTTGCGATTCATTGGTATGGTCTGATCATTGCTGTCTCGGTGATGATTGGTGCTTTTATAGCAGAAAGGCAAGTGTTGTTACGAAAAGGGCCGGAGAATTTTATTTGGGATTTGCTGATCTGGGTGGTGCCTGCTGGTATTCTTGGTGCCCGTTTATGGTATGTCTTGAATGATATGGCTGGGGGTAGCCGGTATTTTATTGACGAGCCAGGACGTATCCTGCGTGTTCAGGAAGGGGGGCTGCACATCTATGGCGCGGTGTTGTTTGGTATGCTGGTTGCCTGGTGGTTTGCCCGCCGGCGGAAGTTTAATTTCTGGCTGCTGCTGGATGCCGTGGCTCCTACCCTGCTGATCGCACAGGCTTTTGGGCGGATCGCGAATTTCATCAATCAGGAACTTTATGGACCTCCGACCGATCTGCCGTGGGGAGTTTCTATCGCCGCTGAGAACCGCATTGCACCCTGGAATGACCTGACTGCTTTCCCGCTTGAAACTACTCGCTTCCACCCAACTTTCTTTTACGAGAGCCTGTGGAATATTGTGATGGCCGTGCTGATCATCTGGCTGGTGCGAAAATATGGCAGTGCGCTGAAACCGGGCAGCGCGTTTTATATGTGGCTGGTCGCGGCTGGGGTGGGCCGCGTATGGCTTGAAATGTTCCGCCCCGACCAACCCCTTATCCCGGGTACTGCGCTTTCCTATTCACGTTTGATCGCCTTTTTAATGGCTTTGGCCGGGGTATTCATGCTGCTCATCCGCTTTGAAAAGGTTAAAGTTGGCTTTATCTCTCCTGGGCCGGAGGATTACGGCAAGAGCGATAAAAAATGGAAATCAAAGAAAAAATAACTCTGACGGACTGAAGAGAGAAACGGGTGAGCTATCCATCAGCTCACCCGTTTTTTCATTCCAACCAAGGGATTTGTTGAATTTCCGCATAAATCTATTTGAAAAAATTAAATGAATATTAATAAATATTGAATTTTGAATGAATAATAATAAAAATTATTGACTGAATATAAAATAATTGTATAATCATATTAATTTTTATAATAAGAAGGAGTGGATGATGGCAGCTCAATTCAGTGTTAATGATGGAATCCCCTGGAAAAAACGGTTCTTTACTATCTGGTCTGGCCAGGCTTTTTCTTTGCTGGGGAGCCAGCTGGTCAGTTTTGCGATTGTTTGGTACCTGACCGTAACAACCGGGTCGGCAACTGTGCTAGCGATTGGCAGTTTGGTTGGGGTTTTGCCCAGTGTTCTATTAGGGCCTTTCGTCGGGCCTCTGGTCGATCGTTGGGACCGGCGGAAGACAATGCTTGTATCGGATGGCATTATTGCCCTTGCGACCCTGGGGCTGGCTTTATTGTTTGCCTTTACCGAAGTGCAAATCTGGCAAATTTATGCATTACTGTTTGTGCGCGCGGTGGCGGGAGGATTTCATGGTCCTTCAATGTCTGCCTCGACATCCTTAATGGTGCCTGTAGAACACCTGGCACGGGTGCAGGGCGTAAACCAGATGTTGAATGGTGGGCTGAATATCATTGCAGCACCATTGGGTGCCATTATGTATGAAGCTCTGGATATCCAATGGATCCTGGCAATCGATGTTTTGACGGCTATCGTGGCAATGACCGCTTTAATCTTTTTTGAAATCCCTAGACCGGACCGCTCTCAGAGTGAGGCCTTGGCAGGCAAAGGTTCCTCTTATCTGGCAGAAATGGTAGCAGGTTTTCGTTACGTTTGGAGCTGGAAGGGCTTGTTTATTCTTGCCTTGATGGCTGCCCTGCTCAATTTTCTGCTAGCGCCGACAGGAGCTCTAAATCCTCTTTTGATCAAGGATCACTTCAATGGGACAGTGATCCAGTTGGGCACTTATAACTCTCTGTTTGGGATCGGTGTGATCCTGGGAGGCTTGCTGTTAAGTGTATGGGGCGGGTTTAAGCGGAAAATTATCACCTCCATGTTCGGGTTGATGCTGCTGGGTGCAGGCGTATTAACAGTTGGTTTGCTGCCTTCTGAGATGTTCAGTTTGGCTTTGGTGACTGCTCTTCTCTTTGGGTTTGGCTTGCCGATTACCAATGGTTCGATTGGGGCGATCATGCAAAGCTCGGTTGCTCCAGACATGCAAGGCCGGGTGTTTTCCCTGATCGGCAGTCTTTCAGGAGCAATGGCACCGATTGGGCTGGCAATTGCCGGGCCTGTTTCGGATGTTATCGGAATCCAGGCCTGGTTCATTCTGGCAGGAATTTCATGTATCGCCATGGCGCTTTTGGGATATGTGATCCCTGCGGTGGTGAATATTGAAACCAATAATCCGAACGGCAAACTCAAGCCTGTTGCTTCAGAGGCGGTAGATGTGGCTGGGGCTGCTGCAGAAAGTGTGCCTTTATCCGCACCTGAACGGTAAAATATATTGACAAAAAAGATCGCCCGAGGATCCTCGGGCGATCTTTTTTTATGGATCGATTGTGATTTTTTCAAACTTATGGATTTTTGGCATTCTTGTAGGCCTCCAGCGTGCGCTGTCGGGAAAATTTAAGGTCGATTATTGGTTCAGGATAATCTTTCCCAATTAAACAGCTGGCGGCACGCTGCTGAGCCAAATCCATCTTCCACGGGGTGTGGATGGATTGATCCGGGACGTGGCGCAATTCTGGCAGCCAGCGGCGGATATATTCTCCATTGGGATCAAATTTCTGACTTTGGGTGACAGGATTGAAAAT
>DNGN01000126.1 GCA_003486225.1 Chloroflexota bacterium | reverse complement strand
CAGTTTGGGGTGATAACTCTCCGCGCGAGGTTGGGCAGCGGATCAAATTAAACGAGGGTGTCGCCGGGTGGGTTGCCCTACATGGAGAAAGCGCCATCGTGCCAGACGTGAAGGATGATGTGCGTTTCTCGATCCAACCTATCCCAGGAAACAGGTATCCACTGAAAGCCATCGCTGCAGCACCGATCCTGGCAGAAGGCGAGGTTATCGGGGTTTTGGAAGCGCTCATCCCGGTTGATTCATTATCCACGGATGATGTGATGCTGCTGAAAGGCATCGGCAGCCTGGCCGGAACCGCGATCCGGCATGCCCAGCTGTTTGAAGAAGTCCAGATAGCCCATGCCCGCTACCGCCAGCTGTTTGAGGACAGCATAGACCCGATCTTCATTTCCGACTGGGACGGCAAAGTCCTTGAAGCCAACCATGAGGCCATTCAGCTCAGCGGATACAGCAAAGCCGAACTTCAAACCATGCAGCTGTATCATTTCACCCAGATCGAATGGAAGGTCGTTGGGATCAATTTTGCAGAACTGGCAGGTGGAGAGCCGCACACCTACGAATCTTTTTTGCAGCCAAAGCTCGGCCCGAGCATTCCTGTCCAGGTGCATGTGCATGCCGTCAACATCGGCAATCAGGATGGCCTGCAGTGGATCATGCGGGACATCACCGAACTGCGGAAACTCGAACGCCTGCGGGAAGACCTTACCTCAATGATCTACCATGATCTGCGCTCCCCATTGTCGAATGTGGTTTCCGGCCTGGATCTGATCCGCAGCATGGTCCCGGATGATGCAGGGGTTGAATCAGTCATTCAGATTTCCGAGCGATCGCTGGGGCGGGTCCAGAGGCTGATCAGTTCCCTGCTGGATACCAGCCGCTTGCAAGCCGGGCAGAAAATCACAACCCTTACCCCGGTGACGTTCCAAGACCTGGTGAAAGAAGCCAAGGATACCGTACAGCCAGCTGCCGAAGCAAGCAACTTCACCTTTGAGATCAGTGCCCCGGAAAAGCCGATCGAACTGATGATCGATACCGATATGATCCGGCGGGTGATGATCAATTTGTTGGAAAACGCCCTCAAGTATTCTTCTCATGGGCACACAATCCGGGTCAAGCTGGAAAAAAAAGACCAATTCCTGTATGTCTCTGTAAAAGATCAGGGACGCGGGATTGCGCCAGAAGACCAGGAACACATATTTGATCGCTATATGCGCTCCAACCTGACAGCCAAAAAAGCCCGTGGGCTGGGATTGGGGCTGGCATTTTGCAAACTTGCTATCGAGGGGCATGGGGGGAAAATCTGGGTCGAGAGTACATTAGGGGAAGGGTCAACCTTCACATTCAAACTGCCTATCAAAAAATAGAGCTCGCCTGCCGCGGTATTTTGCTGAAAAATGCAAACCCAAGGTTTCGATAAGTATCCCAAATTTGCCACCAGGCGTACTTAGCATTATAATTGCCCCCAACTCAACCAGATTGTGCTTATGGAAGGTTTATGAAAAAAATAAAATCAGGGGTATATATTGAAAATTCTTATCCTGGCGTGATCATTGGAGCCGTCCCTCTGGGAGAAGCAGTCTTATTGATTGATGCTCCCCTCCGTCCTGATGATGGACGCTCTTGGCTGGCTACCTTGCGCGGAATCAAAGGGGGCGCAGACCGTTTGCTGGTATACCTTGACTCGCATACCGACAGAACCCTTGGGGGTCGCGTACTGGAAAGCACAATTATTGCCCATGAGAACGTGCTGCGCGAATTTGAAAACCGATCCTCCATCTTCAAAGCCCAAATCCCGGAATCAGGCACCGAATGGGAAGCCTGCACCGGTTTAAGCGGAATCCGTTGGATGTCCCCTCACCTGGCCTTTAGCGATAGGGCCAACCTGCAGTGGAAAGATACCCAGATCATTTTAGAGCATCATCCCGGGCCGGATGAAGGAGCCATCTGGGTTAATTTGCCCGAGGAGCAAGTTGTCTTCATAGGAGACCTGGTATCTTTATCGCAACCCCCATACCTGAGCAACGCCGACCTGGTCGCCTGGGAAGACTCTCTCGACCTGCTCAGCAAGAACTATAAGAACTACACGATCATCAGCAGCCGGGATGGGATTGTCGCCGACCGGGAGATCAAGGAGATGAAGAAATTCACCTCCAGCCTGCACAAACAGCTCGAACGCATGGCTCGGCGCAACAACAGCCTGCAAAATATCGAAAAAATGGTGGATAAACTGCTGTCGCAATTTAAATTTGAAGCCAGATACCGCAACCAGTACCACCAGCGGCTGCAGCACGGACTTTCACAGTGCTATACCCTGCGCTACCTTAAGCTTAAAGATGATCGATCAATTTAATGCCAAGCTCTCCTTTTCTGCCCCTTGTAGAATTCACACGCGGCAATACCGTTGAATCAGTCCAGTTTGGTGCTTTAGCCGTTGTAGATCCACACGGCAACCTGATCGCTTCCTATGGTGACCCAAATACGGTCACTTTTTTAAGATCCAGCGCCAAACCATTCCAGCTCCTGCCTTTCATTGAAGCTGGTGGGCCAGAACATTTCCAATTTACCGCCCAGGAGATCGCCCTGATGTGCGCCTCACATTCAGGAACAGATCGGCATTATGAGGTGCTCTCGCGGATACAGGCGCGCACCGGCATTCAAGAATCTGATCTGCAGTGCGGTGTTCACCCGCCTATGCATAAAAAAACTGCCGAAGAACTGCTGCTGCGCGCGGAAACACCCACTTCCAACCGCCATAACTGCTCTGGAAAACATTCCGGCATGCTGGCATTTGCCAGGATGAACGGTGAGTCGCTGGAAAGTTATCTGGAGATTGACCACCCTGTCCAGCAGCGGATCCTGGAAACCTTCTCAGAGATGTGCAGCCTGCCCGCTGCACAGGTGCAGATGGGGACGGATGGTTGCTCGGCACCCAATTTTGCCATCCCTTTGTACAACGCAGCCTGGGCATGGGCGCGGCTGGCAGATCCCGGCAGCCTGGCACCCAAACGGGCAAAAGCCATTCACACGATTGCCCAGGCCATGATGGCCCATCCGGAAATGGTCGCAGGNNCTCTTGCCTGGAGCTACCGGTTCTGGTTCCGGCGGACTGGGGATTGCCATCAAAATCTCGGATGGGGATGGCTACAGCCGGGCTGTTGCGGCCGTTTCGCTGGAAGTAATGCGCCAGCTGGGCGTTTTTTCAGACCGCGAACTCAGCGCCCTGGAATCCTTTGGCCCCAGGCGGACCGTGAAAAACTGGCGCAAGCTGGATGTAGGCGAGATGCGCCCGGTTTTCAAGCTGGAATATCCAGCTGGCTAAAACACCTGACCAGAAGACGGCTGCCGCCAGAAATTGATCCGCTTTTTTCATTTCCAGAACCGTCAGCCTGCTATACAATCTTAAGATAATGGATTTGGCCGAAAAAGCTCTCACTGTCCATACACGCCTGCTCGGACACTACGGCTACCCGGAGTGGCGGAACCCCCTGCCCGCCTTGGACGAACTGGTCTCCACGATCCTCTCGCAGAATACCAACGATGTCAACCGGGATGTGGCCTTTGAGGCCCTGAAAGCACAATTTCCCACCTGGGAAGCCGTGCGGGATGCCGCTGAAGATGAAGTCATCCAAACCATCCGTCCTGCCGGGTTGGCCAACCAGAAAGGCCCGCGCATCCAGAATGTGCTGCGCCAGATCACCGAGATGCGCGGCGGGTTGGATATCTCGCACCTGAAAGACCTGACGCCAAAAGAAGCAACCGAATGGTTGGTGCAGTTCAAAGGGGTCGGTCCCAAAACAGCCGCCATCGTGCTGCAGTTTTCGCTGGATAAGCCAGCCTTTCCGGTCGATACCCACATCTACCGTATCACCGGGCGGCTGGGGCTGCGGCCTGATAAGATGAGCGCTGACCAGGCACACCCACATATGGAAGCCCTCCTGCCACCAGAGGCTTATTACCCGGCGCACCTCAATATCATCCGCCTTGGCCGGGAGATCTGCAATGCGCGCAGCCCAAAGTGCCACCTGTGCCCGCTGACCGACTTGTGCAATTATTATGCTGAAAATGCAACAGAATGAAAGATAGTCTTATGAACACAAATCATACCTCCTCCCAAAAACCCCTGGAAGAACTTGAGCAAAACCTGAAATCGTTGCAGGGTTTAAAGCTGCCGCCGGAAGCCCAGGCAATGCTCGAAGACGCACTGCAGTCCCTGGAAGACGCCAAAGAAGAACAAGCCCAGTTTGTTTCCACGGTATCGCATGAACTGCGCATCCCGATGACCTCCATTATGGGGTACACCGATTTGCTGCGGCAGGGCGCTATGGGGCATGTCAACGAAAACCAGCTCAATTTCCTCAACGTGATCCGTGAGAATGCCGGGCACATGTCCAAGCTGATTGCCAACCTATCGGATATCTACAAGATCAAAAGCGGACGCCTGCACCTCGAACCAGAAGCGATATCCATTTTCGATGCCGTCCAGAACGGCCTGGAGCTGGCCAAAAAGAGTCTTAATGGACAGAATCCTGAATTTGTCGTCAGGGTTGCAGAAGATCTTCCCCTGGTGCAGGCGGATCCCAAACGGGCAGCCCAGATGATCCAGTGCTTGCTGGAGAATGCCGTGCTTTATTCACCTGAGAGACAGCCAGTGATCGTGGAGGCCCTACGTGATGAAAACTTTGTACGCCTAAAGGTCATCGACCAGGGCATCGGCATTCAACTGGAGGACCAGCCGCATATCTTCAGCCAGTTCTTCCGCTCGGAGGTCGAGCCTGTGCGCGAGCACAAGGGCTGGGGACTGAGCCTGTGCCTGGTGAAGAGCCTGACTGAAGCAAGCGGCGGCCAGGTTGGCTACGAGACCGAGCCGGGGGCTGGCAGCACCTTCTGGGTGTCTTTGCCGCTTAGCTAAAGAACCCTGATGGTTTAAAACCGTTTATCAGTACTTCATACCCCCGCCAAAATTTTTTGGGGGAATATTTTTCATCCTTCCAGAAAATTTTGGGGCCATAAAAAGGAACCTTTTGTGGCCTCCCCCTCCCCACATCTCCAACCATTTGATACAATTGTTCTATGGATATTTCCACCGGGTTAAACCCCCAACAACAGCAAGCGATGACCGCAGGCTCAGGTCCGGTACAGATTTTGGCCGGTCCGGGCTCTGGCAAAACGCGCGTCCTGACACACCGCATCGCCTACCTGATCTCGCATCTGGGTGTACGGCCCTTCAACATCCTGGCCGTCACCTTCACCAATAAGGCTGCCAGGGAGATGCAGGCTCG
Organism: Chloroflexota bacterium; assembly: GCA_003486225.1. The sequence continues at coordinate 4,285 of DNGN01000126.1, read as the reverse complement.
GGTGGATGAAATGCTCGGTACGTCTTCGCGCGGGCTCAGCCTGGGTACCTTCCACGGCATCTGCGCCCGCATCCTGCGTCGGGAAGCCGGCTACCTNNGCTATTAAAGAGATGGGACTGGATGATAAACGCTTCCGTCCGCATACCATCCACAACAAGATCTCACGCGCCAAGAACGAACTGCTCCTGCCAGAAGATTACCCGATCAACGCCTATCTCGATGAGGTCGTCCAGCGCATCTACACCCGCTACCAGGAACTGCTGCTGACCTCCAACGCCCTCGATTTTGATGACCTGCTGCTGTGGACTGCCTTCCTGATGGAACATCAACCGGCCGTGCGAGAGCAGTACGCCCGCCGCTACGAGCACATCCTGGTGGACGAGTTTCAGGACACCAACCAGGCCCAATACCAGCTGCTGCGCCATCTGGCTTCGTTTCACAACAACATTTTCGTGGTCGGCGATGGCGATCAATCCATTTACCGCTGGCGCGGTGCCGATTACCGCAACATGATGCGCTTTGAGAAGGATTACCCGGAGCATGTCACCATCCTGCTGGAGCAGAACTACCGCTCCACCCAGAACATCCTGGATGCTGCCATGGCGGTCATCGAATCGAACCCTCACCGCACCCATAAAGAACTCTTTACGAATAAGGGCAGCGGTGCCAAGATCGTGCTGCAAGAGACCTTCAACGCCCGCGAGGAAGGCAGCTGGATCGTCAATAAGATCGCCGAGATGATCATGCAAAAAACTGCTGAGAGTGGTGATTTCGCGGTCATGTACCGCACCAATGCTCAATCCCGCCTGATCGAAGAGGCTTTTCTGCAGATGAACATGGCCTACAAACTGGTGGGGGCCCAGCGCTTTTACGGCCGCCGCGAGGTCAAAGACCTGATCGCTTACCTGCGCCTGGTGCACAACCCGAGCGACGAAGCCAGTCTGGGCCGTGTGATCAATACCCCGCGCCGCAAGATCGGCGACAAGACCATCGCCGACCTGCGCACCCTGGCACTGAATGAAAAAATCAGCATTGGCCAGGTGCTGCTCGAGATTGGCAAGGGGCCGGAGAGTGAATATTTCGGCGCTTTCAGCCCGGCCGCCGGGCGAGCCCTGGCGAATTTTGGGCACCTGCTGCGCCGCTGGCAGGAAGCCTTGCCAGAACTGAACCCACTGACATTGCTCGACCGCATCATCACCGATATTGACTACCAGAGCTATATCGACGACGGAACGGAAGAAGGCATCGACCGCTGGGAGAACGTGATGGAACTGCGCCGCCTGGCCTCGGAAGCGGTCAGCGAGAACAAAGGCCTGAACGATTTCCTGGAAGGGATTGCCTTGGTCTCCGATCAGGATACCGTCGATGCGGACGCCAAAGTCCCCACCCTGCTGACCCTGCATGCCGCCAAGGGACTGGAGTTCCCGATTGTGTTCATCAGCGGCCTGGAGGACGGCACCCTGCCCCATTCACGATCGTTTGATGATCCCGAAGGTATGGCTGAGGAGCGCCGCCTGTTCTATGTCGGCATCACCCGCGCCAAGGAGCGGCTTTTCTTGCTGCACGCCATCAACCGCACTACATACGGCTACAGCGAGCCCGCTGAACCATCTCGCTTCCTGGACGATATCCCCACAGACCTGATCAAAGGCGGCAATCCCTGGCAAACCCTGCGCGCCCCGGGCCGCCAGACCCGCGCAGCCATGGACTGGAACCACCAGCCAGCCATGCAGTCTGTCCCGGTCATCAAGCCGACTTTCAGCCCTGGCCAGAACGTGCGCCATCCGGCTTACGGTGAGGGCATGGTGCTCAACTCGGTAATTGACGACGGCGAAGAAATTGTGGATGTCTTCTTCCAGGATGTCGGCTTGAAAAAGATGGTCGCCTCCCTGGCTCACCTGAAAGCGGTCGATTAGCCTGCTGTGCATCTTTCATGCTCATTTCTTAAAAAATAAATAATATCCAATTATTGTAGAGTTTTTCGTTGCAAATTTTATTAAATACGTAAGATTCTGCCCCCTTTTCACCTCTTAAAAGAGATGAAAGCACAACAACGCCCCTGGATTATCCTCAACGCGGCCATGACTGCGGACGGAAAGATCGACACATTTGCCCGTCAAGGGGCAAATATTTCCTCCGAAAGGGATTGGGCACGCGTAGACCGCCTGCGTGCCGAGGTGGATGCCGTCATGGTTGGCGGGTGCACCCTGCTGCACGAAGACCCACGACTGACAGTTAAATCTCCAGACCTGCGCCAGCAGCGCAGAATAAAAAACTGCCCCGAGAACCCAGCTAAAATCGGGATCATCTCCAATGCCAGCCTCAACCTGGAAGGAAAGTTCTTCGGAGACGGCTCGAGCCAGGTGATCATCTTTACCACCAGCCAAACCCCTGCCAGCCAGGTGGAAAACCTGCGCCATCATGGTGCCCAAGTTTTCCTGAAAGGCTCACAGCAGGTCGATCTCAGCCAAGCCATGCGCCAGCTGAAATTGGAAGGCATGCAGCGCGTCTTACTAGAAGGCGGTGCCACACTCAACGCAGCGATGTTTGCGGCCGGGCTGATCGACGAAGTGCGCCTGTACATCGCCCCTATGATATTTGGTGGGGCAGATGCCCCTTCGCTGGTAGATGGAACCGGATTGTCCAGAGACCAGGCCGTAAACTTGGATCTCAAGGGAGCAGAAGTATTGCCCGACGGAGGCGTACTGCTCTCCTATTTTGTTAGACCAAACCAATCAAATTGATAGCAAAGGAAAAGAATATGCATCTCGAAAACACAAAAATTCAAGAACTGTTGGAAGAAAATCAATCTCATAGTTGTGAGGGGTTTGGCTCCAAAAATGTCTGTGTGCGCATTGCAGGTTTTGCTGACCTGCCCACCCAATTTGGTGAATTTCATATTGTCGCCTTCTATAACAACCGCGATGACAAGGAACATGCTGCGATAATCAAGGGGGATGTCTTTGGTGCGGAGGATGTCCCGGTGCGGGTGCATTCCGAATGCCTGACNNGTCGGTGAGATGGAAAAAGGCATCGTCCTGTACCTGCGGCAGGAAGGCCGCGGTATCGGCCTGACCAACAAGATTCGAGCATACGGCCTGCAGGACCACGGCTATGATACCGTGGATGCCAATCTCGCTTTAGGGTTCCGGGATGACGAACGAGACTACGCCGTAGCCGCACATATGCTCTTTTCGATGCAGGTTAAATCGATCCAACTCATGACCAATAACCCGAAAAAGATCAATGACCTGACCCAATACGGCGTGAAGGTGACCAAACGCATCCCGCACATCATCCCACCGAATGAACACAACCAGTTCTACTTACAGACCAAAGCCAACAAATCCGGACATATGATTGATTTTAATGGCAAAGAGCACCTGGTTGAGCAAAGTGACTGGCCAATCATTGAAGGTATGACCCGGGAACAGATCAACCAATTTCAGGCCAACTAAAGGAGAAACCGATGAATGCAGATCGCAAAGTAGCCGTGATCGCAGGCGCTAGCGGCGGGTTGGGAAAAATCCTGACCCAACAACTGGCAGGCCAAGGAACCCGGATGCTGCTGCTCGGGCGCAGTAAAGAGAGACTGCAAGCGCTTCTCGATGAGCTGTCACTTCCTGCAGCAGACCATATGATCAGTACGGCAGACCTCAGCCAGCCCACAGCCCTCGGCGAGATCGCCAAATCGGCACAGGAAAAGTTTGGGCAAATTGATATCTTGCTCAATCTGATCGGGGGCTGGACAGGGGGCAAAACCCTGGCAGAAAGTTCGGCGGACGCGATCCAGAACATGCTGCAGCAGCACCTGTGGACAAGCTTTCATTTGGTGCAGGCTTTTGTACCCTATATTCAAAACAGTCCATCCGGCCGCGTGCTGGTTGTTTCCTCCCCCACAGCTACCCAGCCCGGCGCTAAAACCGGACCCTATGCTGTCGGCAAAGCCGCCCAGGAAGCCATCATACTTACCCTGGCGAAAGAGCTGGCAGGCAGCCAAGCAACAGCCAATATCATCCAGGTCAAGGCCATTGACAGCGAACACAAACGCGAGAAAGATCCATCCGGCAAGTACGCTGGCTGGACAACCCCTGAAGAAATTGCAGCCGCTGTGCTTTACCTGGTTTCAGATCAATCCAAAAGGATCAATGGCGCACGCATCCCGCTGTATGGGTGATGGGAATAAAATTCCAAAAAGAGGCTGAATGACAGCCTCTTTTTAATTTAAATCTGCAACCCGGAACTTTTAACCGGGGATCGTCGTTATGATGGTGTGAAACGGAGG
>DNGN01000017.1 GCA_003486225.1 Chloroflexota bacterium | reverse complement strand
CTCTTGCGGTCCTATTGTTCCAGTTATAAAACTTTCCGGACGGTCATAAAGTCATCTGCCGTGCGGTTCGCATCTGTTATTGTATCCGCAGAACCCAAGACAGCCACCCGGCCCTGCAGGGCGATCTGATCCAAAACATCAGCCAGATTCCGGAAATCTTTGACTTTTGTCGTGAGCACCTGGTCCCGCATTTGCTGCCTGATCTCATCGCTATACCCTGTCAGGTAGCGTACCATTGAGGTAAAGCCTTTGGCATCAGGCAGCTGGTAGCTATCCATATCGCCAATTGTCCCAATGATCGATTTACTCAATTCTGATTCCGGCAGATCAATTTTCCTCAAAAAGTCTGCCGTACGGTCGTAGTTTTCAAGGCTTTGGATCAGGTTAGGATCTCGGTACGAAAGGTAATTGAATGCACCAGAGAACAGATCAAACGAGATGAACCCGCCATAAGCCCCGCCCTGAACGCGGATTTTTTCCCAGATATAGGTCGTACCGAGATATTTACGGATCACGTTAATCGACCCATGCGGTTCAAAGCCCAGATCATAGATATTGGCTCCTTTCCCCACATAATTGACCTGTGCCGGGATGGTCAGCCCCTCTGCATTTGGCAGGCTGCTTGCCTGCCATTTGGCAACTGATTTGGTTTGGAAAGGTATTGCCTGGATCAATTTACCAAACTTCGGACGGACTGCCTGCCAGCTCTCGCGGTCCAGGGTCACGTTCAGCTGCAGGCTGTTCCGGTCGATCACCAGGCTTCGGATCTGTGCAAATGCAGACGCAATTCCCTCCCAATCCTGATCTAACCTGGACAGCAGATCACGGGAAAAGAACAGGTTTTCAATCCCGCTGGTTTGTTCATCCAGCCAGCCAGACACGCTTTGCCCGGCCTGTAAACGGCGGTTTACCGCACTATGCCCTGAGGGCACAAGCCCGGCCTCCATTTTGGCTTTGCGTTCAGTCAGGATCTGGCGGAAACGTTCCGGCTGGTTGTAATCGGTGGTCAGTAAAATATCTTCCAGGATCGCAAGCATTTCATCCACTTTGTCCACGGTGGATTTAGCCCGAACCACCAGGCGTGCCACATAATCTTTGGAATGATATTTATTTTGAAGCAGCAAGGAGGGGAAGATACCGCCGGTCTCTCGGCCAATGCGTTGAGAAAGCTGCACAAAATCTTCCTCATGCGTCCCCATCTTGACCATACCGCCAGCAAAGAGTTTTAAATATGGCAGCAGTTCTTGCGGCACGCCTGTCAGGTCAAAACTCAGGTCAAGGTACACGATCCCGTTGGTAAACAGGTCGTGGTACAAAACCTCAACGCCATCCTGTGATAATACTTCCAATGGAATGGATTTATTCTGCTTGTCCAGGTCTGACAGGCTGAGGGTTGGCACAGTCGCCAAGGCTTCGGGTGAATCAGGGGTTTCCTGGATAGATTTGAGCTCTTGTGCATGGGCAATAATCTTTTGCAGTTCCTCAGCCGATAATGAGTCTTGGATCTCCTTCAAGCGGCTGTCTTCCTCGCTTGCCTCGCGGCGGTTCAGATCTGGGTCCGGTTCCATCACAACCGTACTGCGGTGTGTATTCTCAATCAGGTATTTGCGGATCAGAGTTTCAAAATAGGGTTTCCCTTCTGCCAATTGCTGTTTTACAGCCAGAAGTGGTCCTTCAAAAGTCAGGGGGCTAAATGGATCGCCATCATATAGCCAGGTTGTCAGGCTGCGCAGCATTAAGAGCAGCCCACGCGGGAATGAACCGGTATTATTTTCCCTCAAACGGAACTCAACTGTATTCATGGCTGCCGCGATCATATTCGGGTCAATCCCATCTGAGGCGAGCTTGGCCAAAGTTGCATCCACCAGGGCTTCCACCTGAGCGGTGTTTTCCTGTTTGACCCCCTTCAGACCAGTCGAAAAAGTCATTTGGCGCAGGTCTGGGTCCAGTCCACCGCCGACCAGATCCTCACCGTAATCGCTGTCGATGAGCGCTTTTCGCAGCGGTGAGGCTGGGGTGCCCAATAGGATATGGTTCAGGATCCCCAGTCCCAAAATCTCCAGCGGGTCGCTGAGTTCCTCAAAAGCCCAATTGGTGGAAACATAATATTTGGCGGGTTCATCCTCACTGACGGCATACGGTATCGTAACTCGCGAAGTTTCATCAAAGCGGTCTTGCAGTGGGATATGTGAATCCACTTCCAAGCGAGTGTATCCTTCCAGGTAGCCGGCCAACTTTTCCAGGCGGTCGTCCTCGTTGTCATCTCCATACCAGTAAATATATGCATTGGAAGGATGGTAGTAGGTCTGATGAAACGCTTTGAATTGATCATACGTTAGGTCAGGGATGTCTCGCGGTTCTCCACCAGAATTGTAGCGGTAGAGGTTATCTGGGAAAAGGGATTGCTGGTTTTCACGGCCCAAGCGGTCATTTGGATTCGAGAGCGCGCCTTTCATTTCATTGAACACCACCCCCTTATAGATCAGGTTGCCACTCGTCTCATCCACAGCGTAGTGCCAGCCTTCCTGGTCAAGGATATGCGGCGGGATCAGGGGATGCAAAACCGCATCCATATAGACATCGATCAGGTTATAAAAATCCTGCAGGTTTTGGCTGGCTACGGGATAGCAGGTTTTATCGGGAAACGTAAAGGCATTCACAAAGGTTTGCAGCGAACCTTTAATTAATTCTACAAAGGGTTCCTTGACCGGGTATTTTTCAGAGCCGTTCAGCACCGCATGTTCCAGGATGTGTGCCACACCGGTTGAGTCGCTGGGGGTGGTGCGAAAGTTAATGCTGAAGACCTTGTTTTCATCGTCATTTACAATCGAAAGCAGCTGGGCACCCGTAGCTATATGCCGGTACCGCCGCCCTATACTGTTCAGTTCAGGAAGTTCTCTTTCTTCCACAAGCTCAAAGCCAAATTTTTGGGTCATATTGTATCCTTGGGATCGGTAAAAATATTCACGTTTTCTTGCATGCTCACCAGTGATTAGGACAGGGTCTCCAGGCACCTGGCCACCAGCACCCTGGCAGTCTGCGAACGATATTCAGCCGATGCCCATTGGTCTTCAGCGGTCAGATAGGCAGCCTCAGCAGCCTGCAAAACACCTTCATTAGCTTCTCCATCCAGAATCGTCAGGGGAGCTTTTCCATAGCCACCCAGGACAATCCGGGTTCGCCCAGAAGGCCAGCGCGCCACAACCGCACTGACCACCGGACGATCCGCAGGAGTGCGGGCGACAAAATGATAGGCCAGCTCAGTTTGCAGCGAAAAAGACACTTTTGTGATCAAGGATCCAGGCCAGGCACCAGCCCGTAGCGGTAAAAATTCTCCCAACGGTTGGCTCTGGTTGCCGGGTTCCCAGGTCAAGTCTGTTCCTAAGGCCAGCATTGCAGCCAAAAATGGCGACCGCCCCCCGCCTGAGACCAGGCTTCCCGCTACCGTGCCGGACTGGCGCAGGTTATAGGCGCTCTCATGACGGATGGCCTCTGCCAGGGCAGGTTGGATTTCCTCAACCTCGAGCAGGGTTTGCAGGGTAGCGGTGGCCCCAACCTCGATGCTCCGGCCTTTCAGTTCGATCTTGTCCAGGCCTAATGCTTGCAGATCCACAACCGCAAAAGACTGATCCGATGGAGCATTCAATACGGTTCCCCCGCCTAAAGGCACTGTCTTCGGAGTGGGACGGGCCAGGTATTCTAAAGCTTCGCCCAATGTCTCCGGGCGCACATATTCTAATATCACAGGTCATTCTCCTTTTCAGGGTATTGCTCATCCATCTCAGCTTCAGCATCAGGATACACCTTCCAGCTCATGCCTTCAAAACTATTTGGATGGGGCATCTCTGGAGGCAAGTTAATCATTAATCCTTCGGCCTGAGCCAGCAGTTCTCCATTCATATCGTATAAGAATGAAGCGCATTCCGCCATTCGACCGCGGTCTTTGATCACAACACCGACTGCACGCAGTGGTTGGCCAACCGGGGTAGGCTTCCGATAGCGGGTTGTCAGCCTACCAGTGAATAAAAATCGATCAGGATCATCTGCCATCAGGGATCGCGCCAGGGTCTCATCCAGGATAGTGGCCACGATCCCGCCATGGGCCACGCCAGGATATCCCTGGAAATGTTCCGCAATCACAAATTGGCTTTCAACATGCCGCTCTTCGTTCACATAAAAATACATCTGCAAGCCAAGTTGATTTTCAACACCACACACAAAGCAATGAGAAGCATTCGGAAGTTTTGTTTTCATTCTTAAAATTATACTCCACCCTATTTCATCTCATCAATTTTAACCCGGTTGGATAGCTCAACTGCCGAAACAGGCAAACCGCAGTCACCTCTCCTTCTCACGCACATCTGACTAACGGTATAATAACCGTATTATGTCTGCCGGTTTGCTTGCCTTGCATTCAATCTCCTTCTTCTTCTCGCTCTGGCTTGGTTTATATCTGATCGCCAGGGACCCCCGAAAACGCACCCTCCTGCTGACAGGCCTGGGACTGGTATTTTATGCCGCAGCCATCTTTCTTGAGGTGATTGAAAACACTGGTCCGCCTTTACTCAGCCGTGTCTTCTCCAGCCTGCCGCAAGTGTTCATCTACTTACCCGCATTGATGTGGACCGGGGTTCTTATCGAGCTGGTTCCAGACCTGGCTGAGAAAAAAGAACTGGTGCGTCAACTTTGGCAGCGGCTTGTGCTCCCGCTGACCCTTACATCAGTTGTCATTCAGGCATGGATTTGGTTTCCGCAAGCAGTCCTTTCCGTCATCGTCGTCCTGCCCCTGGTGGCAGCCTACCTTTGGCTGCTGGTCACCAACCCCCAGCGGGAAGCCCATTTCCCGCTTGGATTGCCCCTGCTGGCCACAGTATTTTTTGGCTTGGCTGTTGGGCTGGCCCTCCCATTTACCTGGCTGCCGCGTGCCTGGGTGATTCTCTTGATCGGAGTAGACCTGGCTTGTCTCGGGATCGGCATTGCCATTTTTGACGCCTTCGATGAAGGGCATCGTCTGGCAGAAGACATGCTGCGCAATTTTCTTAGCGCCTTGCTGATCGCATTGGTATTCAGTATCCAAATTGCCCTGGTGGTTGCATTAGATTCGCAATTGACCTACGGGCTGATCATGCTGTTCTATTCTTTGCTCACCACCGCGGTGCTGGTGCCTGCCTTTTCCAACCCTTTGCTTTCGCTGATCAACAGGCTCAACTTTCTGGATAGCTCACCGGCCGCGCAGGAAAGCACCCGGTTAAGGATCACTGCCGGGGTCCTCGATCGTGTCAATACAAAGATCAATTTCAACCACATCCCAGACGTCGATTTCCATCGACTGACCCGCAAAGCGATCAGCTACATGGAAGATCTGCCGCGTTTGGCAAGCAGTCCCCTGACTCACATGCCTCTGGTCTCACAGCGCTTGGCAGACCGCGGTGCCCGGAATGACTCGCTGGAACGGGCCCATGAACTCAAAGCCCTGCTCACCGAGAGCATCCAGCGCCTCAAGCCACCTGGCAATGAGCCCTTCGGCACCACAGATGCCTGGCGTTATTACAACGCCCTGCATTTCCCATACGTGGTCGGCCTGAAACCATCCCGGCGCTATCAGCCCACAGCCAACCTGGCAGACCACGCCGCTCAGGCACTCGAATGGTTTCGCACGCAGGTTCCAGAACGCACCCTGCATAACTGGCAGACCGCTGCCGCAAAGCTGGTCGCCGAAGACCTGAAAGATCGCCTTAATCGCCTCGATACCTGATTTTTCGCGCCAGGTGGCAGTAGATGGCAGTATTTTTCATTCCAATGGCAGTCCTCCAACCTGTATCATGGGGAAAATTATCCACTACTTTTGGAGGTACAACATGTTCTCAGCATATTTTAGACACAAATCTTTACTGCACACTGTCCTGCGCTTCAACGCCGCCTTTAGCGGATTCTTTGGTCTGGCATTCGTTTGCTTTCCAGGATGGTTTGCCACCTGGCTGGGCATTGCCAGTGCAACGCCTCTCACTGTTACCGGCGGGCTGCTCATCGGCTGGGAAATTTTTGTTGCCCAATTGGTACGTCAGCCAAAAATTTCGACAGTTGGTGTCTGGGCAGTTGTGCTCGGAGACCTGGTCTGGGTCTTGGGCAGTATAGCCCTTCTGCTTGGCGGTTGGCTTTCCCTTACAAAATCTGGGGGCTGGTTTGTAGCCGGCATCGCAGATATTGTGCTGGTTTTTGCTGTCGTACAGTATCTTGGCTTGAGACGGCAAAACAATCCTCTCGATTAAGTTACGAAGCCACACCAATTAAAAAACCGCAAGCTTAAGACTTGCGGTTTTTTTATCAGTTGTAGTTGTCTATTTCTGTGCAAATGTATCGATCAGCAGCTTAAAATCACCACCCACCGGATACAGAATTGGGCAGGTAGCGCCATGATCAATATATTCCTGGACTTTCGCGCGTGCTTCATCAGGCGTGCCCGACGCAGTAATCCGGTGGATCAGTTCTTCCGGGACCAGATGCTTGGCTGCCTGAATCTGTTCATGGGTGGCCGGCCAGCCTAAGATCGATTGGATCTGCTCCACCACCTCCATCGAAACACCCGATGCCTTGGCGATATGGGGCTGCTGTGCCAGGTACTGGGTGAGCAGTTCACGCGTATAGTCAATGGCTTTGTCATGGTCATGGTCCACCGAGCACACGACCAGCTGCGGTCGGTCAATGTCTTCCAGGCTGCGCCCGACAGTCCTGGCACCTTTTTCCAACTGCTCCAAAGCCATATCGTTATACTCCGGAGGTACGCAGTAATTAAGCACCGCGCCGTCCGAAATCTCCCCGGTCATTTCCATCATCTTTGGCCCGGTCGCGCCGATCATGATCTTGACATCGCGCGGTTCCCGCCGGCCGTGTACTACATCCAGTTCGATCCCGTCCACCTGGTGAAATTCTCCATGGAAAGTGACCCGTTCCATGTTGAGCAATCGGCGCAGCACTTCCACAGTCTCCCGCATCGCTTTCAGCGGTTTTCGCCGATCGATACCAACATTTTTAGCCAGCGGGTCCCACCAAGCGCCGATTCCACAGATAATTCTGCCGGGTGCCAGATCGTCCAGAGTCAGGAAGGTGGCCGCCAGCAGCCCGATGTTGCGGGTCCAGTTGTTGATCACGCCGGAACCGACTTTCAGTTTCTCCGTCACAGCGGCGTAAGCCGCCATTGGGACGATGGCATCGCGCACCAGACGCGACTCCGCCTGCCAGACGGCTTCGAAGCCGCGCTGTTCGGCATAGCGGGCATAGTCAAGACCATCCCGGAGATCATGG
>DNGN01000314.1:240-4509 GCA_003486225.1 Chloroflexota bacterium | reverse complement strand
TTTATCCCAGGCAGACGCAATCAGGTCTTCTTCGGATTCTGGGCTCTCTAAATCATCTTCCTGCGCCTCGTCCCCATCATCCCAAGCATCTGCAGGTGAATCGCTTTCTTTCATTTCCTGAATCTTCTCCAGGAAATCATCCTCTTCTTCATCATCCGGTTCCTGGATCGAGCCGCCTTTTTGGCGGATGGACTCAAGCCAGGCCTGGTTCTCATCCTCTTCTTCCTCCGGAAGTTGAGGGGTATCTTCTTCTTGGTCTGCCTCCAGCTTACGGATATTGGCAAGCCATTCCGGAGTTTCTCCCTCATCTTCATCTTGTGGAGATGTGAAACCGCCTTGCTCCTCGCCTTGCAGCCAGCTGGGGATAGTATCTTCGGAATTCGCGGCGATACTATCGTCGGGTTCAAACCCGCCGTTTTCCTCCCCAGATTGCATGCCTTTCAGCCAATCCGGAAGATCATTATCAGAGTCGTCGTTAGGATCAAATCCCATATTCAATCAGCCTCAATCTATCCAGGGACTAACCGTCATACGGCCGGTCAGCCCCCATGATCACGCGCAGACCTGTGGCGATGGTTCCCAAAGCCACACCAATCAATATACCGCGTGCCCCACCTGAAGCCAGCCCATGTACCAGGAAGTTGCGCAATGCCTGGCCAACGCCGGCATCCAATCCGATCTGGGTACTGGTGATCAGAGTCAGCAAAAGGGTCAGCACAAANNACCAGGGAAATGGCCATTACGCCCATCAGCGCAGACTCGACCGGCACCTGGATATTCGCCAATAGCCAATCTGCCCCCGGCAGTGAGGCAGGGTAGAAATCGGTAAATTCTTCCACCAGCGTCACCAGAAAAGTTATCCCCATCGCCAGCACCAGGGCCAGGCTGCCAACGGGATTATCGCCAGAACGGATCTTATTGACGTGTACATTCAGTAAATTGATTAACCCGATCACCAGGGCTGTGGCAGCACCAACCGCAACCACATTCAGGATGAAGGATTGCAGTTCATCCAGGGGCAGAATATAGGTCAGCAGCATAATGCCCCCAGCCGCAATGGTCACAAGGGTGGCGATAGGAGAGCGCAAGTTAAACTTTAGCGGGTTCTTCACGGCTAAATGAGTCCTCGTAATAGTCCGCCTAAGGCAACCAAGATGATCAAAACGGCGATCACCCAGCGGATCACATCCTGGGCATGCAAGCTGGCCTCATGCATCGGCCCGGCGCCCAGATAGGCACCGCCTGCATACAGTTCTTCACCAACCAGCGGTTCGTGAGCCGTGGCGTACAAGATCGCCTGTCCGGGCAAGCTGTCCGTCCCCGCCAGCGTGCGGGTCTGGCTGCGTTCACCGGCACTGGTGATCAGGGCCACTTCGTTTCCAAAACTGCCGACGAGCAAATTTGCCGAGACATTCTCATCGAAGATCAGCGGCATGACCCCGGCACTATAGGAGAAAGGAGTCAGGCCAGTGACCTGTCCCAAATTAGCTTCTGAACGGGCTGGCAAGTTAAGCGCCCTGGCCGCGGAGCGCATCGTATCCTGTGCCAGGATACCGAGCAAGCCGTCTCCGGCAGTCGACAGGGGCGGATGGTCGCTTTCGGAAGCCACCATGGCGATCTGCCGCAGCATGCTCAGGCCCACCAGGGCGGCTGCCCCTCTGGGGCTGAGCACGTCTCCACGACCAATCGCGACGTGGATACGCGTGCCATCTTCAACAGCCAGTTCCACTGTCCCTCTTAATTTGTAAAAACCGGGAATATCGCGCAGGTGCAGCCCTGCGCGGCGCTGGTTGATGAACCAAAAGGCCACCATCAGCCCGGCAAAAAGCAGCACAACGATAAAATTGACCAGATTCACTGTCATTGCACCTCCTCCCGAAGGTAGCGGATGAAGGTTTTGGCTCGGGACGGCTCTTCCAACATTTCTGCCAGGGTATTCAGCTGCTCGTTGGCTACAAACCCACCCAAGACCGGCTGCCCCAGATAAACCAGCTGCGCCCCAACCAGCTTGAGGGGACCGCTGGCTTCCAGCAGAGCCGCTGCCAGCTGATGCATGCGCCACTGCTGCAGGCGGCTGGCCCATCCTTGCATAATCTTCTGCTGATCTGGTTGCAATTTTGTTGCCTGCAAGCAATTCTCCTTAAACGCACGCCAGGGCACGCCTTTCTCTCTCAAAGATCAGGCGAACCTTCCCATTCTAAGTCGATTGTATAATCGCACCGGGGTTAGGTCAAGCGTATTTGACGTTGAGTATTTTCCTGTGTTGTCGCCAGTTTTCTCATGCGCGATCCGATCAGGATCGCGAGTGTTGCGGGTCCTTCATCTGGGTCACCAGCCCAACACTAAGCAAGAGCAAACCNNACCGCCCCCTGCCCGGCCAGCTGGATCAGCCCATTGGAGGTCCCCTCCGGGGTCGGATAGGTGATCTCAGCAGCATACTGCATCGCCACAGGCAAAGCGCTCACCAGGAAAAACCCCATCCACACTGCTGAGGCGAACAGCAAAGGACCAGAGGCAAAAAACGTCAGCCCAACCAGCCCGGGGATGGTGCCGAAAAAGGCAATCATCAAATACTTCTGGCGTTTTTGTTGCTTGTCGGAGAAGGCAGGCAGGATGATAGCCCCGGCCAGACCTCCAGCGATCAGCAGCGCGCCGAGCGTCCCGGCATCCCCCGGCGAAAAGCCGCGCGGCCGAATAATCCCCTCCACCCAGGTAGTGATGCCGTTGAAGATCCCCAGCCCAATGAAAGAGACCGACAGGCAGTACCAGAAGGGTTTGATGCTGATGGCATGCTTCAGCCCATCCAGCATCAGGGCGCGGGTTTCCTGCCCTGGCTCGCAGGGCGGCGTGGGCGGCGTTTCGCGGGCCAGCACCAGGAATAAGACCGCAGAAAAGGCAGCAATGCCGCCGTAAATTAACTGGATCGTTGGGATGGAGAGAGTTTCGATCAGAATAGGGGTCAGGACCATGCCCAGAGCCGTGCCAACCAGGTTAGCCAGCGTCACCAAGCCCACCGCCGTGGCCCGCCACTCCATCTGAAACCATTTGGCCGGGATGGTTGTCCAGGCATTCAGCAAAAAGGGCTGCGCCGCCGCGATCCCCACCGTACTCCACAGCACCAGGCTGTAATTCTCCCCGGCAAAGCCGCGCAGCAAGCCAAACACCCCCATCAGAACACTGCCAAACCCGACCGCGATATGAAATCCGTAGGTATCGATGACCCACGAGGCTGGGATCGAGAGCGGGATAAAGGCGATCATAAAGGTCATCGACAGCAGACCAATTTGAAGATCGGACACCCCGTAAAACTCTGCTGCTACCCCGGTGATAGGGGCATAGGTAATCCAGAGCATCTGAATCGAAAGGTTGATGAACATGAAAACAGCCAAAACCACCCATCGATAGCCGTACAATTTGTATGTTCTTTCCATGNNACCCCGAAAGAGGTACTCTCAACATTTTTCCACCAGGTTCCTTCCCCCCCATGCAACCCACAGGCATGCGCTTCAGCTAACCGGCGAATTTATACTTATCAAAATCCGCCAGCGGCTGGTAGCCGATGTTCATATAGATCTGATTGGAGGTGGGGTTCCCCAGGTCGGTGAACAGGGTGGTGAAAGAGAAACCTTCGTCCAGCAGGTGCTGGCTGAGGGCTGCCACACAGGCACTGGCATAGCCATGGTTGCGCTTCTCGGCTGGCGTATACACCCCCGCTACCGAACAGCCATTGCGTGTTGGGCGCGTGCGCAGGCACATCGAGACGATCTCTCCGCCATCCCGCCACAAATACCAGTCCCCCGCTTCAATGCGCTGGGAGGCCGCTTTACGCACCCTTTCGATGGCGGTTGGTTCCACCTGTAAAGCCTCCACCTCGAAAGCCTGCATCCATTGCGTGATCAATTCTGTGTGCTCGCTGCCAGCCTGCAGGAAAGTCCCGGGGACCCCCTGCGGATGGTTGACCTGCTCCAGTTTGTAGATCCGTTGGGCCATGTCCAGTTCAAAACTCCTGCCTGTGCGGGTCGCCCACAGCTCAGAAAACTGCCNNCCCTGTACCAGCAGACCTAACCCGATCTGCGCCTCCTCCGCCAGCGGAGCCAGCAGCAGCCCGAAGGGCGGGGTCATTGTGGCAGCCAGGATCACCTCACCATCCCGGCGGACCACCCCAAGGTACGGCGCGTATTCGCCGTAAAAATGGGGGTTGCTGACCAAACGATCGGCAATCCCTATCATCAGGCTGTTGAGGGCTTCATTCTGATACAGGGCTTCACC
>DNGN01000314.1:0-209 GCA_003486225.1 Chloroflexota bacterium | reverse complement strand
CATCCAGGGAAAATGCAAGGGCTGTGATCTGGTCCAGGTGAGCGGGAATGCGGGCCAGGAGTTCCCCGGATGCGGTCTCTACGAGGCTCAAAAACCCGTCATTGGAGATCGCCAGTAAGTCATTGTTGGGTGAGAATGCTGCCGGACCAAGCAGGTCTATATCCATGTCCAACTCGCCAGCCAATAGCAAATCCTCAACCAAATGATCA
>DNGN01000158.1 GCA_003486225.1 Chloroflexota bacterium | reverse complement strand
CCGGAGAAGTTCCTTCCCACGCTGGTACAAAAAGGAGCTTCCATCGGCGCGAACGCCACCCTTCTACCCGGACTCAAGATCGGAGCGAACGCCATGGTGGGGGCGGGTGCTGTGGTGACCCGTGATGTGCCGCCGCATGCGATCGTGGTCGGGAACCCGGCGCGCATCCACGGATATGTTTCCACCACGGGTCACAGGAGTTTGCCGTCGCAGGTCACCATGGCTGAACCGGCTGCCTTGTCGGTTGCAAAGGCGAGGCTGGTCAAACTCCCGCGCATCGTGGACTTAAGAGGCGGGCTGAGCTTTGCCGAGTATGATACACACCTGCCCTTCGATCCGAAGCGATATTTTGTCATCTTTGATGTGCCGTCCATTGAGGTGCGCGGTGAACATGCGCATCGCGCACAGCACCAGTTCCTGGTCTGCCTGCGCGGCTCGTGTTCGGTGGTGCTGGACGATGGGGTTTATCGCGATGAGGTGACCCTCGACCAGCCTGACCTGGGCTTGTACCTGCCGCCGATGGTCTGGGGCATCCAGTANNCTTGGTCCTGAAGTGGAGGCATTCGAGCGGGAGTATGCCGCCCATGTGGGTGTGAAGCATTGCGTGGGGGTGGGGAACGGGCTGGAGGCGCTGCATTTGATCCTGCGTGCCTATGGCATCGGGGCGGGCGATGAGGTGATCGTGCCTGCCAATACCTACATTGCCAGCTGGCTGGCGGTCTCTTATGCCGGGGCGGTTCCGGTTCCGGTCGAGCCGTTGGAGAGTACTTATAATCTGGATCCGGACCGTGTCGAGTCTGCGGTCACAGCCCGGACGAAGGCGATCCTGGTCGTCCATCTGTATGGGCAGACCGCTGAGATGGATTCCATCAACGCGGTTGCCAATAAACATGGGTTGAAAGTGATCGAGGATGCCGCGCAGGCGCATGGCGCACGTTATCATGGCAGGCAGGCTGGGGGGCTGGGCGACGCGGCGGGCTGGAGTTTTTACCCCGGCAAGAATTTGGGTGCCCTGGGCGATGCCGGGGCGGTCACCACAGATGACGTTGAACTGGCGGAGAAGATCCGCACCCTGCGCAATTACGGTTCGCAGGTCAAATATTACAACCTGTACAAAGGCTTCAACAGCCGGCTCGATGAACTACAGGCGGCGCTCCTGCGGGTCAAATTGAAGGTACTGGAGGAGTGGAACGCGCGCCGGGCAGGGGCTGCAGCTCGTTATCTCGATGGATTGAAGGATTCGGGGTTGACCCTGCCTTTTGTGCCGCAGGGAATGGAGCCCAACTGGCATTTGTTCGTGGTGCGTTCCCAAAAGCGGGATGCCTTGCAGGCGCATCTGAAGGCGCAGGGCATTGGCACGTTGATCCATTATCCGGTGCCGCCGCATCTGCAGGATGCCTACCGTGAGCTGGGATTACTGCCCGGTTCATTCCCGATCACGGAACGGATTCACAGCGAGGTGCTCAGCCTGCCGATGGGACCGCATCTTTCTTTGGATGAAGTTGAGCAGGTAGTGGAAGCTTTCCGGCTCTTTATATAGCACATGGAAGAGAATGTAAACACCCGTATTCTTAAATCCACCACCATCATTGGCGGTTCCTCGGCTTTGAACATTCTATTTCGGATCGTTCAATCGAAAGCTGTTGCGGTATTGCTCGGTCCGCAGGGGGTGGGCTTGATGGGGTTGTTCAACTCCGTATTGGGGCTTGCCTCTACTTTGAGTGGTATGGGTATCGCCACCAGTGGGGTGCGAGAGATTGCTGCCTCGATGGAGAGCAAGGACCAAGATGTGTTGTCCCGAACATCGCTGGCATTTCGGCGTTTATCCTTAACATTGGGGATTGTTGGAGCGCTGTTTGTTTTTGGCTTGCGAAGTTGGATCTCGCAGGTCACATTCGGAGATATGGAACATGCCGGTTCGATTGGCTGGCTTTCACTGGCGGTCTTCTTCATGGTGATCTCTACATCGCAAACCGCGCTGATTCGCGGAATGCGTCGTATCGGTGATCTCGCACGTGTGAGTGTGTTGGGTGTGGCAATTGGTACATTGCTGGGTATACCGATGATGGTTTTGTGGGGAAATCAGGGAGTGGTGTTCTATATTCTGGGCGTGGCTGGAACGACCGTCCTGGTTTCTTGGTGGTATACACGTAAGATCCAGATCAAGCCTGTTTCACTTTCGTTTGGTGAAATCGTAGTGGCAAGCCGTGAGCTTTTGAAATTGGGGCTTGCTTTCATGGGGGCAGGTCTTTTCACCATGATCTCGTTGTATCTGATCAAGACATTGGTCACACGTCAGTTGGGCATCCATGCGACCGGGTTATATGAAGCTGCCAGTTCATTGGCAAATGTATATATCGGATTCATCCTCGGTGCCATGGGAGCCGATTTTTTCCCGCACCTTGCTGGAGTTTCAGGGGATGATGCAACCAGCAATCGCCTGATCAATTCGCAGGCGCAGATCGGAACCCTGCTCGCCTTGCCGGGTATTTTGGCAGCACTGGCGTTGGGACCCTGGTTATTGCGGTTGT
Source organism: Chloroflexota bacterium (assembly GCA_003486225.1). Next base: position 6,120 of record DNGN01000158.1, on the reverse strand, counting down.
TGTATTCGGTGGAATTTTCTCCAGCATTCGAGATCTTTCGCTGGCAGGCGCTGGGAACGTTTCTGCGGCTGGTATCCTGGCCCCTTGGATTTTTGGTTCTTGCAAGGGCGAGAGGAAATTTGTATCTTTTGACCGAATTGATCAGTAATCTCGTCTTTCTGGGTGCTGCCTGGCTCGGATTAAAGTTCTGGGGGGTGACCGGAGTGGGCGTCGCGTTCTTTGGCTTATACATTTTCTATACGATACTAATGACGCGCATTGCAAAAAGCCTTTCAGGTTTCTCCTGGACACGCGGTTCTCTGCAATTGTTTATTTGGGCAATGGCATCCATAGCGGCGGGTTTTGCCATTTCCTTTATCAGCCTGCACTTGTTAGCTTTTGGGCTTGGTGTTAGCCTTACAGTGCTTACCAGCTTGCTGGTGTTGAAAACTCTTCGTGACCTGATCGGTTCGGATGTTCTTCGTTCATACCTTCATCGGGTCTGGCAAAAAATAACTCCCGGCAGGTTTCGACATGCTTAATTCAGACAAAAGACCATTATTAACCTTTGCCTTATTTACCTATAACCAGGAAAAGTTCATCGCAGATGCGGTACAGGGTGCGTTAAGCCAATCCTACTCGCCCTTGGAGATCATCCTTTCAGATGATTGTTCGTCAGACCGTACCCTTGAAATTATGCAGGCGATGACATCAAAATATAATGGCCCGAACAAGGTGATCGTTCGCCAAAACGAGCGGAATCTGGGGCTGATCGGTCATATTAACCGGGTGATGGAATTGGTACAGGGTGAGTTGATCGTGGTCGCAGCGGGGGATGATGTATCCGTTCCGGAACGGACTGAAAATTTATACAAAAAATATATCGATGCGAATGGTAAAGCGATTTGTATATTTTCCCGGCGCTGGAAGGAAATCGATGATAAAGGAAACAGCTTATGGGACAAAGAATTTCAGTCTGCAGGAAATTCCTCGTTTGATTTGGAATATTTCAGCAAAACGAGACATTTTGTGCCCGGACATTCCAATTCATGGCACAGATCTGTTTTTGATGTTTTTGGACCGATTGATACTGATGTGGTCAGTGAGGATGTGGTAATACCATTTCGTGCCTCGATTTTGGGGCAAGTGCTTTCCATGGATGAATCGTTGGTTTTAAGACGACTTCATGACGGGAATTTAGGCGGACCAAGAACTGTTTCAACTTTTATGGGGAAAGTTGCATGGTACAAGAAAAGACATTTGTCCCTAGTGAAGAATCGCATGGGCATTGCGAAGAGTTTTCTAAAGGATATGGAAAAAGCACGGAGTTTATATCCGGAAAAAGGAAAACAGTTCGATAAATTAAGCCGATATTACAATAATTATCTAAAGTTCAACTCCCTCGCATTTGAATATGCAAATGCCGGGGTGATAAACCGATTAAAGATAATTCGACAGGCAATGATCATCAAAATGCCGCTGACACAATTTGCACTTTTGTTTTTTGGTCATTACATATCGGTATTGCTTCAACTTCCGCCGATAAATTGGTTTTATCAGAGATATATAGAAAACCGAAAATCAGCAGGGTATTGATAGGTATTAAAACGTGAAAAATGACTGGAAGGCAACTGTTGCCATTTTGGGTGCCCGAAAACACTATGCTGTGCCAGCTGTTCTGGCTGCTCATGGATACCTGGAAAGATTTTATACCGACTGGTATACGTTCAAATCAGGCTGGGCAGGGCAAATCCGAAGCCTTTTACATTATTTACCCATTAAAACTTTTCGTCGAATTTCAACGCGGTCAAATACCAGTCTGCCAGATCAGCTTGTCAAAGCCTTCCCTTTCCTGGGGTTAAGCTATGCCTTGTCCCTCCGTATGAATGGTGGTGAAGCGGTTCGTGAGCGAGTGTATGTACGTTATGGAAGGAAATTTGGAGAGGCGGTGGGAGATTCCGGTTTTGGTGGATCGGATCTGGTATATGGGATGAATACAGCCAGTGTGGAGTTGTTTCAAAATGCAGTCCAATTCAATGTGAAATGTGTTTTGGAACAATGTTCTGCACCTTACTCGATATATGACCAGCTGCTTCTTGAAGAGTATTCCTTGTGGCCCAATTGGGCATTGGATGAAACTCCACATCGAAATTTGCACCTGTCTGATCGAGAAAAACAGGAGTGGAACCTGTCCCAGCTTATTGTTTGCGGTTCCCAATTTGTGCTGGATGGATTGGAATTGCAAGGGGTTCCACGGGAAAAATGTATCATGATACCGTCTGCCGTAGATTTGAACAATCATCCTAATAAAGTGAATGAAACACGGCACATACATTCGAAGCTTAGAGTATTGTTTCTAGGCAGTATTAGTGTCATGAAAGGGATTCAATATGTTTATAAGGCTTTACGCCAACTTGAAAATTCATCCATTGAGACGAGGGCTGCTGGAGGCATTATGGTAAACCGCCAGGCATTGACGAAAATGGAAGAACATATTCAATTCCTAGGGCATGTGCCAAGAGCCGATGTCCGTAATTTGTTGAGGTGGGCAGATGTTTTGGTTCTGCCAAGCATAAGCGAAGGCTCGGCATTGGTTACTTATGAAGCGCTGGCTTCCGGGGTGCCTGTGATCACTACCCCCAATTCAGGCTCACCTGTGCAGGATGGTGTTACCGGGTTTATTGTCCCAAACAGGAATGCCGAAGCGATCGCAGAACGATTGGAACAGCTTGCGCAGAACCCTGAATTGCGTCGGGAGATGTCTATAAACGCACGGAAATATGCAGAGGAACACCTGTCATGGGATGCATATGCCACGCGGCTGATAGCTGCCCTGGAAAGTGTGCTCGACTGAATTCCACAAGTTTATTCTGATTATATAGAGAAGCCAATGCCTTACCTTGAGATCTCCTCAATTTTACATCTTACTGCCGGGGTGGTTGCGCTGGAACTGGCGTTGTTCGCTGTACTGCTGGCGCGCCGCGACCTGCTGCATTGGACCTCTGCCGGATTCTGGTCCTGGGCAGCCTTTCTGGTCTATTTTGTGATCTCCCCGCTGGCGGTTTCGTTCAACGAAACGGCGATCTCCAGATTGCAGGTCCTTCTGGCATTGAGCGGCGGAGTCGAACGGGCTTTTTGGGTTATGTTGCTGGTGCTGATGGGAGTCGCGGCATTTTTTGTGGTGTATTTGCGCACTTCTTTCAAGCCGATTACCTGGGGCTTGCCGCCTGGACCCGTGGAAATGACCCTGCCCGCCCTGTTCGTTTTGCTTGTGTTCGTGGCTTTTGGAATATACTCTCTTCTGGTGTTCCGTGCCGGTCTGTTTTCGACCGAGGGCGAGACTTTGATCCTGGAAGGCAGATTCGTGGGGAACATTACCGGCTACCAGAATGGCGGGTATGGTTTTCTGTTCGTGCCGATCCTGCTGCTGCTGCTCTCGAATAAAAAGATCTTGCAGGCGATCGGGGGAGTTGCCGGGGTGGTTTTCCTGTTCCTGTCTTTGCCGCATGCCTGGTCGCGCTATGCCACGGTCTCGTTCCTGCTGGCAATTTCCATGGTGTTGGCAATGAAACGCTCGAAACGCTGGCCCTCCGTGTTGTGGTTCATCGCATTGTTCTTTATTATTGCACTGTACCAGATGCGCGGACATCGCGACTGGCGCTACGAGGAGATCAGCGGCGAGGTCGTTACCCTGGTGGATTCGTTGCCTGCCCGTACCAATGAGATCTTCAGTTCCAGCGATACGTCCATGATCCAGGCATGGTACGTCAGCAGCCATCTCAATGACCAGTGGGTGGGGGTGGACTTTGGCTTGCCGGTTCTGAACTACGCCCTGACGGGCTGGATCCCCTCCCGCATCTTCCCGGAAAAGTACTTTATGATCGATTGGCTGCGTGAACAACGAGATGTAAGATATCCTGCCATTTTCGACCAAATATTGCGCGGTGCCAAATCCTCCCTGATGGGGAATTTCTACGACCATGGCGGATGGATCGGGGTTTTACTGGGCTGCATGCTGGCTGGTTTTCTCTGCCGCCGTCTGGACGGCATGCTGGCGCAGGAAACCTCCAATCTGGTGAAAAGTGTTGGCACAGCATGGTTGTCCATTTTGTGGATGGTGTGGGCGAGCAGTACCACATGGGGCATGATGGCGATTGGCGCCATGGCGATCCCTGCCCTTGCAGCGTTGTTATTCCTGCCCAGGGACTCATCAAGACCCAAAGCAGTGGATTATGATTTTCATCCGGAGCAGGTATCTTCGGTAAAGAAATAATGCAATGAAAGATATCAAAATGCCTAACCCAGGTTACGGAGCAAGCGCTCATTATCAAGGACAGGATGGAGTGTCTTACTTTTCAGCGCAGGCGCAAGCCGGCAGGCTCGGGGCGAGATGGAACCTGAGCGTTTGGAATGAATATATCCGACCGGAAGACAGCGTTCTGGACTTTGGATGCGGGGGTGGGTACTTGCTTTCTGTATTACAGTGTCAAACCAGGGTGGGGGTGGAGATCAACCCTGCTGCCAGGGTGATGGCTGAGAGCCTCGGTATCGATGTTTATGAAACCCTCGAGGGTGTCAATGATATGCGTTTCAGCCGCGTGATATCAAGTCATGCACTGGAGCATGTGCCCTCGCCGCTGATCGCCCTCAAGCAAATGTATTCCTGTGTTGCTGAAATGGGGCAGTTGCTGTTGCTCCTGCCGCTGGATGATTGGCGGTCATCCGCCCATCGGAATTATTATGCGGGGGATGTTCATCGTCATCTATATGCATGGACACCACAGAACCTGGGGAATTTGCTGGATGAAGCAGGTTTCAAAAAGATCAATGTCAATGTGGTCACAGACGCCATGCCGCCAAATTTCAGGCTGACAGAGATCGTGTTGAAAAGTAATACCCTGCGTTCAATTGTCGGTCCGCTTTTTGGTTATCTTCTTCGCCGCAGGCAGCTCTTCGCTTGTGCGACAATATGATTTCATCTTGTTTTCGTGTCGAATAATTCAAATTCACCAGTTATTCTCATCCACTGGCCCCGTCTGGGTCCGTATCATGTTGCCCGGGTGCGAGCCGCAACAAGAAACTTCTCTGAACAGGGGTTGCGTTTGATCGCGCTTGAACTCTTTGGCGCAGAAGACGAATACCTTTGGGAACGAGTCGGGCAGGGGAGTGGAACGGAAATCCATACCCTGTTTCCGTCGACGCCTGTGGGACGGGTCTCTAAAATGGAATTGTTCCGTGCAATATGGAAACATCTGGATCGCCTCCGTCCGCAGGCGGTTGTGATCAATGGATATTCCAGTTGGGACTCGTGGGTGTTGCTGGCATGGTGCAAGATGAAGGGTGCTTTCCCGATCCTCATGTCCGACTCAAGGTGGGATGATGCCCCCAGGACTGCATTGGGTGAGTGGGTAAAGCGAATTCTTGTACAACAATATGGTGCTGCGCTATGCGCCGGGGCTCCGCAACGGAAATATCTCGAAAGTTTGGGAATGCCTCCCGACAGGATCTTCGATGGTTATGATGCGGTGGATAACCAATTCTTTGGTGATGAGAGTGACAAGGCAAGGCAGTCACCTGAACGGTACCAGACCTTGCCAGGGTTGGCAGACCCACGATCCTATTTTCTGGCATCGGGACGTTTCATTCCCCGTAAGAATTTTTCAGGCCTTTTGGAAGCATACGCCCTCTATCGGGAGAGATGTCGAAAAGGCGAACACGATACCTGGCGTCTTGTGCTGTTGGGCGATGGACCGCAAAGGGCATCCCTTCTAAATACCATCCAAGCACTCGATCTGCAGGAAGATGTTGTCCTGGCGGGCGTTCAAAACATTCAAAACCTGCCTGCCTATTATGGCTTGGCATCTGCCTTCATTCACCCGGCTCTGCAGGATCAATGGGGATTGGTTGTCAATGAAGCCATGGCATCGGGCTTGCCAGTGCTGGTTTCCAAACAGGCTGGCTGTGCTGTCGATCTGGTAGCGGATGGGGTCGAAGGGTTTGCTTTTTCCCCGGAGGACACGGCAGGTTTGGCTCACTTGATGAGCCTCATGAGCTCTGGTCAGGTGGATCGGGATCAAATGGGCTCTGCAGCGCGCCGCAAGATCTCATACTGGGGTGTCGAGCGGTTTTCGCAAGGCTTGT
>DNGN01000160.1 GCA_003486225.1 Chloroflexota bacterium | reverse complement strand
ATCAAGATAAATTAAATTCCAGGCAGATGGTCTGATCTGCCTAGCCATTACTAAGATAAGTATAACGGATATCCTTCAATAAGTTTTAGTGATGGATGTCCCTCTTGCTTAGTACAAATGTCCCGCCTTAAATATGACAAATGTCCTGTTTAAAATGTAGTTTTAGTGATGTTTGGGAGGATTTTACTGGTTATGCACCCAAAATCCACCCTGATTCTTATGCATAACTCCCAAAAATCTGCTTTCTTACATCCCGGAAGGAAGCCATTCCCCATTCAGCAATCGGATCTCTTNNTATGCAATCGGGGGCATCATCAGTTTTGCGATTGGTATTCCAGCCGTGGCTTATATCATCGCGCCGGCACTTAAAAAAGCCGACGAACAAAACTGGATCCCGCTAGGCGCAGCCTCAAAGGTGGAGATTGGCAATCCCACGCTGTTCAAAGCCAGAGTCGAACAGAAAGCCGGCTGGATCACCAACGAGCAGGAGCTGACCTTTTATGTGCTCACCGATAACGGGCGGGATTTTGTCGCCATGTCGAATGTGTGCACGCATTTGGGATGCCGGGTGCGCTGGGTGGAAGACCAGGAACAATTTTTCTGCCCATGCCACAATGCAGCTTTCGACAAACAAGGCAATGTCGCATCCGGACCTCCGCCGAAACCACTCGACAAATTTGAAGTCAAGGTTGAAAATGATCAATTATTTGTGCTTGGAGGAAGTGAAGCATGATGGCAAAGCTTGTAAATTGGATGGATGAACGTTTTGGCTTGAATTCCATTTGGGAAACCATCTTTCGCCGCAAGGTTCCCAAAGTCAACTGGTTTTACACCCTGGGCAGCGCCACGCTGTTTGCGGCCATCAACCAGGCCGTCACCGGCATTTTGCTGACCCTATACTACGTACCTACCCCAGACCATGCCTACGAGACGGTGCAGTTCATCACCTACGAACTGCCGGCTGGCTGGTTCATCCGCGGCCTGCACCATTACGGTGCCAGCGCCATGGTGATCCTGGCGGTACTGCACATGGTGCGGGTGATCTTCTATGGTGCCTATAAATACCCGCGTGAGATGACCTGGATCACCGGCGTGCTGCTGCTGCTGATCACGATCGGCTTCGGCTTTACCGGCTACCTGCTGCCCTGGGACCAAAAAGCGTATTGGGGTTCCACCGTAGGAACCCGCATTGCCGGCACCCCACCCATCATCGGGGACTTTATCCTCAAGGTGATGCGCGGCGGCCAGGAACTTTCCGAAGTCACCCTGGCGCGCTTCTTCGGGGTGCATGTGTGGGTGCTGCCCGCAACGTTGTTCTTGCTCATAGGGGTACACATGTACCTGATCATCCGGATCGGCATCAGTGCCCCACCCAAGAGGGAGAAGACCAATGAATGAACAAGAAAAACAACAATATTTAGAAGAATATAAAAAGGAAAAGGAGAAAGGGGTCTTCTTTTTCCCGGATATTATTTTCAAAGATGCCGTCATCACCCTGGTCATCTTCCTGATCCTGGTTGGGTTGGCATTTTTCATTGGTGCCCCATTAGAGGAGCGCGCCAATCCTTCCGATTCCAGCTACACCCCCAGGCCAGAATGGTATTTCTTATTCCTCTTTCAGCTGCTGAAATACTTCCCCGGCGAACTGGAAGTGATCGGCGTGATTGTGATCCCCACCCTGGCTGTCCTGGTACTGTTTGCGCTGCCCTTCCTGGATAAAAGCGCTAAACGCCACTATTCAAAAAGGCTGCCTGTAATCATTGGCACTGCAGTTGGCCTGGTCGCAGTAGTTTTGCTGACCGTGCTGGCTGTCGTCGAAGCGCCACCACCAGCTCAAACCGCCGCCGGCGACAAAACCGCCGCCCTGTATGCANNGCTGACCTGACCAATGACCAGATCGATGCCCTGGTCGGCTTCATCCTTTCGCCTGCCGGCAGTGTGGTCTTCGACCAGCAGTGCGGTGCATGCCATGTAGCCACAGACCTGGTTGCCGATGAGCCTTTGATCTTGAAAGACGCCCTGGAACTTGGGGCAGCCTTTGCTCCCCACGCGGAACTCGAAGTTCCCCAATGGGTAACAACCCTCAGCCGGGAAGAGCAAACAGCGCTGCTTAACTTTTTAGTGGCCCCGGATGGCCAGCGGCTGTTTGTCACCAACTGTGCATCCTGCCACGGCAGTTCTGTGGCCTTCGCCGGGGATGAAGAAAGCCTGCGCGAAACCATCGCACAGGGCGGCCTGCACCTGGAGATGCCGGGATGGCGTGAAAAACTTTCCGAAACAGAGCTCGACGCGCTGGCCAATTTCGTGGTGGACCCAAGCCAATCCCCTGAAGGACAAAGCCTGTACCAGGCCAACTGCGTTGCCTGTCACTTCGAAAGGGTTCCCCAGGCGGCCAGCTTTGAGGAAGCCTACCAGATCATCTCAGAAGGTGGGTCGCACGAGACCATGCCTGTTTGGGGCCAGGTCCTGACCGCTGAGCAAATTGATGCCCTTGTCNNTGCGCCTCATGCCATGGCGATTTCGGTGAGGGCGGCCCCAATCCTTCGATGGCCGGGGATATTATCGCCCCGATCAGCACCGCCGAATACATGAAGACCCGCGATGATGCGACCCTGCGGGCCATCATCTCCCAGGGGCAGCCGAACTTCGGCATGTCGCCCTTTGGCCTTTCCTTTGGCGGGCCGCTGGACGAGGGCGAGATCGATACCCTGGTGGCGTATATGCGCTCCTGGGAAAGCAACCCACCGGTAGAAGTCCCGCCGGAAATCTCGGTAGAGACAGTCTCGCTGTCCGGGTCTGAGGTCTACCAGAACCTGTGTGCGCAGTGCCACGGAGATACCGCAGAAGGCGGTTTTGGTCCATCGCTGCGCTCGGCCGAGTTCCGGGATAACAACAGCCAGGAAGAGATCTTCGAGACCATCAACCTGGGGCACGAAGCCACTGCCATGATCGCCTGGGGCGAGATCCTTTCTGCCTCACAGATCAACCAGGTTGTCGAGTTCATCCTCTCGCTTCCCGTGAGTGAAGGCGGTTCCACGGGCGAGGTTTCGTTCGCGGTGACCATCAAACCAGCCTTTGACACGTACTGCCTGGCCTGCCACAATGAATCCTTCAATCAGGCTGGCTGGCTTTCCACCAGCTATGATGAGGTGATTAACTCCGGAGAGAACGGGCCATCGGTGATCGCTGGCGACGCAGACAACAGCCTGCTGGCCCAGAAACTCCTGGGGACCCAAAGCATGGGCAACAAAATGCCCCCCGTTTCGGATATGCCACAGGATCTCATCCAGGCTGTCCTGGACTGGATCAATGCCGGGGCACCCAACAATTAGCAGAGTTCAAAATCAACTTTAGAAAAAACAGCAGTCGCATGTGCGGCTGCTGTTTTTTTATAAAAAACCTACAACCGGAAAATGGATGCTGGTATAATTACGCTTTGGGTTAGCCGTCGATTAAGATCCCCACAAAATAAAACATTTGTGCTATAATTCACTTCCAACCCCCTGAAATAACCCTGCCTGGAAAGGTGTTTGCATGTCTGAAAAAGTTATCCGAGTTGTCGGGGCAAATGCCCATAACCTCAAGAATATCACGGTGGAGATCCCGCGCGATAAATTTGTCGTCATCACCGGATTATCTGGTTCTGGCAAATCTTCGCTGGCCTTCGATACCATCTTTGCTGAAGGACAGCGGCGCTATGTTGAGTCGCTCTCTGCCTATGCCCGGCAGTTCCTCGGCCTCATGGAGAAACCGGATGTTGATACGATCGAAGGGCTCTCGCCCGCCATATCCATAGAACAAAAAACCTCGGGCCATAACCCGCGCTCGACCGTCGGCACGGTCACCGAGATTCATGATTAT